>JAFURS010000043.1 GCA_017471805.1 Alphaproteobacteria bacterium | reverse complement strand
TGGCGTGGGACGATTGGCGCACGGTTGATGTTTTGATTTTATTTTGAAACAATCTTGCCACGCAGCGATGCCTTGTTTGCAGCGGTAATTTCAATTTGTGCCAGGGCAGGTGCATCAGGTGTTGCGGGGACAATGCATTGCTGCATAAATGGTGTGCGATAGATTAAGTGATTGCCGGTTTTATCAGGACCTTCGAGCAGGCATTCAAATGTTTTGTCGATACAACTGGTGTTGAAATCACGTTGAACTTCGTTCAAATATGCGTCCAGACGGGCAAGGCGGTCGGCCTTGACGTTTTCTGGAATCTGGTCGGGCATAAGGGCCGCCGCAGTGTGTGGGCGGGGAGAATATTTAAATGAATATGAATTTATGTATTTTATCTGTTGGGCAATTTTCATAGTCTGTTCAAAATCCGAATCGGTTTCCCCAGGAAAACCAACGATAAAATCAGATGAAATCTGCAAATCAGGACGTGCCTGTTTTAGTTTGCGGACAATGTCGCAATATAATTCCAGACTGTATGGGCGATTCATTCGTGTCAGGACAGATTGTGAACCACTTTGAATTGGCATATTTAGAAATGGCAAAAGTTTTGGTTCGGTTGCAAACATTTCAATTAAGTCATCTGTCATTTCGGTTGGATAACTGGATGTGAAACGTATGCGCATAATTTCAGGCATTTTTGCGGTTTCACGTATTAAGTCAGACAGGCGATATGTTTTGCCGTTTTCATCAGTGTATTTATAGCCATTTACATTTTGACCCAGGAAACAAATTTCAAGCGCACCAGATTTTGATGCGTGCAAGGTTTCGGCCATTACCGATTCAAATGAACGGGAAATTTCACGGCCACGTGTGTATGGAACAATGCAGTATGTGCAACAGTGATTGCAACCTTCTTGGATTGGAATATAGGCAACACGTGGTGATTTTTCCATTTGGGGCAGTTGGTCAAATTTTTCAAGCCCACCCAGGTCTATGTTTAATAGACGGGCGTCTGGGTTTTCCAGAATCTGGGGCAGTTTATGATAACTTTGTGGACCAAGGACAAAATTCAAATCAGGAATGCGACGAAATGCATCACTGCCCGCTTCACGTGCAACACAGCCAACAATGCCGAACAGGGCAGTGGGCTTTTTCGCACGTCTGATACGGCCCAGGGCCGAAAAGACTTTATCCGTTGCCTTGGCACGAACAGCGCAGGTGTTTAATATAATTATATCTGCGTCGGGAATGTTGTCGGTTTGGGTCAGGCCGTGATGTGTTAACATTGCGGCAATACGCCATCCGTCATAGACGTTCATTTGACAACCAAAAGTTTGGATAAAGAATTTTTTCATATTATTTATTTTTTGTTCGTGTGTTAAAAATTTTCTGGGGGATTTGTTTTCGTTTCGCATTGAAAGCACGCAAGGCATATTGCCGTTGGTGTTTTTCTGAGCGGGCCAGGATTTTAGATTTTGATTCACTTTGTGCCAAGGCACGTAGTGTTGCGGCAATATCTGAATTCATTTTTTCCCCCAATGCCATAAATAATTCACGAAGATATGAATATATCATTTTTGTCTGTCCTTGACTGCGTCGGCAATGCGTTTTTTCGCAGCAGACATTTTAGTTTGCCACGGGCGACCAGGTTGCTTGATAACCTGGGTGGTGTGTGCCGGGGTGCGGCGTGTATTTGTAGATTTTGTGTTCTGGGCTGGTGTTGCCTGGGGTGTTGATTGTTGAGCATCGTCAACGTCAACCAGACCATATTTTACACCTGTGATTAAATCATCTTCGATAATTTTTACAACTTTTGTCATAGTGTTTCCTTTTTTTATTATGATAACTTTTTACGCAAGATTTCGTTAACAACGGCTGGATTTGCGGTGCCACCAGTTTTCTTCATAACATTACCAACAAAGAAACCAAGCAGACCAACCTTGCCAGATTTGTATTGTTCAACCTGGGATGGATTTGCAGCAATGACTTCGTCAACAATCGTTTCAATTGCGCCGGTGTCGGTCATTTGTTTCATTCCAAATTTGTCGGCAATTTCACGTGGTGTGCCATTTTCGCCGTCTAACATTTTGATAAAGATTTCTTTGGCCTGTTTGCCGTTGATTGTATTTTCGCCAATCATATCAACCAGTTCTGATATATCAGATGGTGTAATAATACGCATTTCATCGACAATGCCTGATTTTTCGTTTTTTGCATCCCAATTTTCAGGATGGGCAAACAATTCACTTATCATCCAGTTAGCAATAGATTTTGCGTTTTGCACTTTGCCATTTACAGCCGCATCGAACCAATGTGAAATGTCTGTGCTTTCGGTTAAACGGGCCGCATCATATTCAGACAGCCCGAATTCGTGCGTATAGCGGGCACGTGTTCGTGACGGTAATTCCGGCAGGGTGCTACGTATGCGTTCGATTTGTTCGTCTGTGATAATAACTGGCAACAGGTCCGGGTCTGGGAAATAACGATAATCCAGGGCGTCTTCTTTGCTGCGCATTACAGATGTTGTGCCGTCGCCCTGATGATAGCGCATTGTGTCCTGGGAAACGGAGCCACCGTTTTCATAGATTTCGATTTGACGGCGGGCCTCGTATTCAATGGCGGATTTAATAAATTTAAATGAAACCATATTTTTTGTTTCTGTGCGGGTGCGAAATTCAGTTGAACCCACCGGACGAACAGATACATTTACGTCGGCACGCATAGAACCTTCTTCCATATTTGCCTTGGATACGCCAAGGGCACGGGCAATTTCACGAATTTCACGCAGATAACGTTCCGCTTCGTCAGGGGATGAAATATAAGAACGATTTACTGGGTCCTTGGTGTCCAGGAATGTGACAATTTCAAGCAGGGCAACACCAGTGCGGTTATAGTCTGCAAATGATTTTGTTGGATGGACGTCGTGTTTTAGTTTTCCGGCGTCTTGTTCCAAATGCGCACGTTCAATCAAGATTTTTTTAGGGTTGCCGTCATCGCCCATAATTTCAATCCAGCCACGACCAACAACCGGTGGTTCATCGGCAGGTTGGGAAATCTGATATCCCTGGGGCAGGTCAGGGTAAAAGTATTGTTTGCGGGCAAAGCGACTGATTCTGGAAATTTCGGCGTTCAGCCCAAGTCCCATACGAATTGCCTGATCAACACAGTATTTGTTCAATACTGGCAACATACCAGGCATTGCAACGTCAATCATTGAAACCTGGGTGTTGGGGGAAATGGTTGGATTATAGTCGGCGGATGCGCCACTGAATAACTTTGAATTAGATAACACTTCGATATGTGTTTCCAGTCCAATTACCAATTCCCAATCACACGTTTTACCTTTTATTGTAAACATTTTGTCTTTTTCCCTTGCTTTTTTATTTTTAGTATCTTATTATTTGTCCCGCAGTCGGCTAGGTAGCTCAGTTGGTAGAGCAAGGGACTGAAAATCCCTGTGTCGGCGGTTCGATTCCGTCCCT
>JAFURS010000042.1 GCA_017471805.1 Alphaproteobacteria bacterium | reverse complement strand
TATATGCCAAAACAGGGCATGGGGTATTCCAAAACATCTGCGGGTGTAATGTATAAAATCGCAGATGATTCAAACGCACATCAGAACAAGAATCACGATGGCGCAACAGAATTTCCAATCTGGCGTGTCCACGAAGAATTAGGCTATGGTATTCTGGATAATTTGGAAGCATATGCAAAATTCGGTTATACCCACGACGGCGACATTGACCGCAAGGGTATGCACCTGGGTCGTGCTGGGTTAAAATATCGTGCAATTGACACGACCGACGGTTGGGTATGGGATTTGTATGCCGACGCACAACTGGGCGGAATCAGTGAAATGTCCGGCGCATATACTGCGAACGGATTTAACTATGACAATTATTCAAATGGCCGCTGGGGATTCCACGTTGGAACCCAGGTGGGTAAAACTTGGTCAAAACTCAGCGCCGCTGGATTCATAGAAGTTTTGCGCACATTCGGCAACGATAACAACAGCATTGACGTTACAGGTATGCCTTTTTATGTCGAGGCTCTTGGAATGTCGTTTAACAACAGAGAATTTGGTTTTCCAGACGAAATCTCAGTTGATTTGAAATCTACAACCGAAATCAATGCTGGTTTGAAAATGTTCTATCAGATGGATGACCGTTGGTCATTTGGTGGTGGTCTGACATACAAACACCATTCTGATAACGGTGTAGAAGGCCTGGCAACCAGATTGGGCAAAATTGACACCGGAAACACAGCAATTGATACAGCATTGACCGCAGCAAAGGCACAAGAAACAGCGGTCAATACACTGTTAGCGGTTGTCGAAGATATGGAAGACGGGTTTGATGAATATGTATTGAACCTGACTGCGGCATATCAGATGACCGACACAATGCAGGTTGCCGTCTATGGCGAATACACATTTGACGAAGCGCACGCACAATCTCAGAATGGCACAGATGTCAAGGCTGAATTGGGTGTTCGCTTAAATGTTCAGTTCTAAAATCAGAACTTAAAACAAAAAATAAAACTAACATATATTGGACAAAATCCCCGGGCAACTGGGGATTTTTTTGTTGTAATTTTTATGCCTATATGTGTATAATCCCAACCTGTTGAAATACCAAGGTAAGGAATCAAAATGAATCTTAATGGTCTGACGAAATCCCAGGTTATTGCCAGTCGTGAAAAATATGGCACAAATGAAATGCCACGTCCAAAGTTAAAAACCGCATTTCAATTTTTTATAGAAGTGTTCCAGGATAAATTGAACATAATTTTGTTGGTTATGATGTGTATGTTTATTGCCTTGTCTGCGCTGGGCTATGGCAGTGTTTACGAGGCCGTCGGTATTGGTGTTGTTCTGTTTGTTGTTGCCGCAACGACTGTTGCCACGAAATTAAAGGGACAACGCAGTGCCGAAGAATTGCGTATAAAATCATCACTATCATATGCCGACGTTATTCGTGACGGTGCTATTTCACGAATCAACAGTGTTGATGTTGTTGTTGGGGATATTGTGATATTGCACGCAGGCGAAACGATTTGTGCCGACGGTTATGTTGTTGATGGGTCGGTTGCAGTTAATAATGCAATCTTAAATGGCGAAAGTGACGAATGTGACAAGACACCTGTCCCATCAGATTATAAATATGACCGTTCTGCCCCGATTGGCGCCGATGACTATACCGACAGTCACAGCGTTTTTGCCGGCACAACTGTTTTGGGTGGGGAATGTAAAATGTGTGTTGCCCGTGTTGGTGCCGACACACAAAATGCCCGCATAATGTCAAGCCTTCATTCTATTGACGAAGTCAAAACGACATTACAGATTCAACTGGACAATCTGGCGGCCTTGATTAGCAAGGTTGGTTCAATCTGTGCCACGATTATTTTTATTGTATTGCTGTTTGTGAATTTAAATACAACTGGTGTATCTGCGGATGCGTCTATGCTGTATATTGTATTCAGTGCCTTGACCGTTGCGCTAACGATTTTTGTTGCCGCCGTTCCCGAAGGTCTGCCATTTATCATTGGGATTATTACCAGTCAAAACGTTGCCACAATGATAAAAAACAATATCCTGGCCAAGAACCCACACAAGATACCCGAAGCCGGCAATATCCAACTGCTGTGCACGGACAAGACCGGCACCTTGACCCGTGGATATTTGGAACCGGTGCATAATTTTATTTCAGATGGAACAGACATTGGTTTTAAATTTGAAAAATGTTCTGCAATCCAGTCTGTGTTTTTGAAAAATGTCGCCTTGACGTCTGGTTCAACCTATGCGCCCGATGGCGAAATAATTGGTGGTAATTTAACCAGTCGTGCCTTGTTCGCTGCGGTTCGTGACGCATCGGCCCAGATTGGTCAAATTCAATCTGAAAATCCTGTTTCTGAACGTATATTGTTCAACAGTGCGAATAAATTTTCTGCAACCCAGGTATCTGGCGGGGATACCTATTACCTTGGTGCGCCAGAGGTTATTTTGTCCCACGCAAAATATTGTCTGGACTGTGATGGGAACATTGTTCCGATTAACATTGCAGATATTAACACACTGATACGTGAAAATGCCGCCCGTGCGATGCGCTTGGTTGCGACGGCTTATTCGCCAACGTTTGCGAACGATGACGTTTTGCCTGATGACCTGGTGTTTATTTCACTGGTTGCGATGCGTGATCAGGTCCGCCCCGGCGTGCCAGACGTTGTTGCGACAATGCGTAAATCGGGGGTTCAGGTTATGATGATAACGGGCGATATTTTGGATACAGCCCGTGCGATTGCCATTGACTGTGGAATTATTTCGTCCCCAGACGACATTGCATTAACAGCAAATGAATTTGACGCAATGTCTGATGACGATGCCATCCAAAAACTGCGTCATATTCGTGTGATTGCCCGTGCGACCCCGAATACTAAATTGCGTCTGGTAAAATTAGCGCAAAGTTTGAATTTGTGTATTGGTATGTGTGGTGATGGCACAAATGATGCGCCGGCCTTGAAACGTGCGGATGTTGGTTTTGCGATGGGCGACGGCACAGACGTCTGCAAAGAATCTGGGGACATCATCATCACAGACAATAATTTTATATCGATTGCGAACTGTATATTGTTGGGTCGAACATTTGTTCACAACGTTATAAATTTCTTAAAGTTCCAATTGCCGATAAACTTTTCTTTGGTAATTTTAAGTATCTTGTTTCCGTTGATGTTGGGTTTTGATGCCTTTACAGCGGTCCAGATTTTAATTATCAACATCGTTATGGACAGTTTGAATTCATTGGCATTTGGTGGCGAACCGTCACGACCTGAATATATGGCAGAACCTGCCCAGGGCAAAGACGCCCCATTGTTGTCCCGTCGTGTAATTTCCCAGGTCGCATTTACAACACTTGGTTTTGTTTGTGTGTTTGGGGTATTGTCATTACCACAGGTTCGTGGGTATTTCCCTGATGAAATATCGTATCTGTCGGCACGTTTTGCGTTGCTGGTTATAATGGCTATTATAAATGGTTTCTGTGTTCGCACAGACGGCTTTAACCTGTTTGCCCGCCTGCGGGCAAACCCAATGTTTATTTCTGTTGCGTTCGGGGTTATATTGGCAACTGTCTTGTGTGTATCATTTGGTGGTGCAGTATTACAGTTGTCGCCATTGACCCTGCAACAATGGTTAATAGTTTTTGGATTATCACTGTTAATAGTTCCAATAAACTATATCCGTTTGATTTTGTCGCACCACGGCAAACACTAAAAACACTAATAAAAATCCCCACGTTTGTGGGGAATTTTTATCTTTCAAGTTCACGAATTTCATTTGCGACCCGACGCCATCTTTCAACCACAGACGCATATTCACGTTGATATTTCTTCATATCTTCCTGGGCCTGTTGTGCGACTTCGTCTGAATATACACCCGGTGCCATATTCAGTTCGCAGATGTCAATGCCGTGTTCGATTTTTGCAATATCTGATTCAATTGCGGCTAACTGCTCTTTCAAGATATTTATTCTGGGCTGATTTTTAATACGTTGTTTAATCTGGGCATACGACACATTAAATTTATCAACCCAAACAATATCACGTTCTGCATTACCTGCCCGGTTGATTTTAGCACGAATTCCTGCGGCCTGCTGTTCATAATCCGCCAGGTCCGATTCCGCCTCTTGCATTTCATTGCGGTCATAACGACTGTTCACGACAAAGCGTTGCAATGCAGTAATCTGTTCACAGATTAACGGTTCTTCGCTTTTTGCACGTCTGCCATCTGCAATCGTTGCCTGCAATTTTTTTGCCTTATCATCCATAATCGACTTTAATACGTCGATTACAGCCATTGAAACTTTCTTGCCCGTGTTTGACATATGCTCTGATTCCTATCTTTTGTTATTATGAATATAACACAAAATAAAACTTTGTCAAGCATATAAACATAAAACAGGGGGCATTACACCCCCTGGGAACTGCAACTAAGCGACACATTATTGTTCTGCACGTGTAAAAGCACCTTTGTCCAGCATATCACGCACGGCAAAGTGCTTTACCTTTTTTGCAGATGTTGACGGCAATTCTTCTTCGGTAATTGCAAAGTGCTTTACCCACTTGTATTGGGCGATTTGCAAATTTGATTTTTTCAGCAAGAACGCAACCCGTTCAACTGTTGTTCCTGGTTTAACCTGGAATACTGCAAACGGAACAGTTTTATCTTTGATTACATATTCAAATACCGCCGCATTCAAGATTTCGTCATTTTGCAGGTATAAATCTTCCAGTTCATCAGGATAAACATTTTTACCGCTATCCAAAACTATAACCTGTTTCTGGCGACCCTTGACCTGCAGGCGTCCGTATTTGTCCAGACATCCAATATCGCCTGTCTTGAACCAACCATGTTCGAACGCTTCGGCGTTTGCAGAATCGTTTTCCAGGTATCCTGGCATAACCATATTTCCACGAACCCAAATTTCCCCAATTCCATTTTTATCAGGGTTGTGAATTTGGATTTCATTACCTGGCAATGGGCCTGCATAATACATCGAGCCATCTGGACGACGGAACGCAAAGTTAAAGTTTGCAGGTCCTGTTGTTTCTGTCAGACCATAACAATCCCCAACAACAAATCCCATACTTTCATAGAATTTCCGAATAGATGGTTTTAATGTTGCGCCCGCCGACACCAACACCTTGGTATTTCCACCAAATGCATCGTGCACCGGCTTTGTCACCTTGTCCACCAGTTTCCCCAGCCCAATTGCACGTAAAATCTTGCGCAAAGAAACGATTACTCGCATCAACGTCCAAACGTGTTTATCCCGGGCAGAATCAACAATTTTCTTATAGAACACTTCCCATATTCTTGGAACGGCTGGGATAACTTCGGGTTTGTATTGCTTAAAGTCCTTGATAAATTCCTGTGGTTTTAACACCGGTTGCAGCAGCAATTTACCCTGTAATGCCACCGGCACAATAATGTTAATTACCACACCATAAATGTGATACAACGGCAAGAATCCATAGAAAGTATATCCTGGCAAGATTACTGGCTTATAAAATTGCGCCCCATCTGACAGCGACAACAAATTATCGTGTGTTAATCCAACGACCTTTGGATTACCCGTTGACCCCGATGTAAAAGACAACTGTGCAATATCATTGCGTTCAGTATCTGCCATTACAAATTCGTTTTCATCTGTATCGTCAATATTTTCGATATCGAACATTTCGCAGGGTGCATCTTCTATAAACAACTGTTTTTGTGCCATAACCAGTTTGCAATCTGTTCGTTTCATCATATTGACGTGTTCGGTTGTATTCAATCCTGTATCCAGCATCAGCGCACGGGCCCCCTGGGACGTGATTGCGAAATATGTCCGCAGGAAATCAGGCGTATTGCCCGACAGAATTGCAACAGTATCACCTTTTTTAATGCCAAAGCGTTTTGCCAACAACACGGCACGTTGCTTTACCTTTTTCAACAAATCTGCATATGTTTCGTTCTGGCGAACCAAGAAAATACCGTCTTTGTTCCGTGAACATACATCTTGCAGCATTTCATAGATGTTTTTCATCATAATAAATACTCTTGTTAAAATTAAGTTTTGCCAGTATCACCATAACACTGACATACTGAATATAGCCATTTTTGATGGGAAAAACAACCTAATATTGCATTAGAATAAATGATTCGCCGAATGAATTGAAATACAATATATAGTTAATGATTCGCTATTTTATAACTATATTTTGTGTTTTTTTAGAAAAACCGAATCAGTTCCTGTGCTTAAAAAGTCAAAAACTTTACACAAAAGTGATATTGGTATAAAAACACCGATTCTGATTTCGGGCTGTGATATGCAGAAAATCCGCATTTTTAAAAGTCCAGTAAAAAATAAAAAAAATAATGCTTTTTATGTATTGCTAGTTTAGTTGTAAAACTATATATTGTTATCGAACAAAACAAATAACCACTATATGTTGTGTTTTTACAAGAATTGGAGTTATTAAAATGTCAGAAACACAAAATGAAATAAAGATTCAAATTACACCTACATTAACCACCCGCCTGGTTGCGGTTCAAAAGCGCAGCGGGGAAACGGTTCCATTTGACGCCAAGAAGATATACGAGGCTATTAAAAAAGCGGTTGCGGTCACGACTGAATTATCAGATGTCGAAGTTGTCAAGACAACCCAGGATGTATTAAAGCGTCTGGACGACAAATTTGCGGACAAGACCCCAACGGTCGAAGCAATCCAAGATGTTGTGATTCAAACCTTGATGGACAATCGTGCCTATAAAACTGCCGAAGCATATATTATCTATCGTCAAAAGCGCACAGAAATCCGTGAATCTATGGTTGATGCGGTTGATATTATCGAAGGCTATGTTGGTGGTTCCAACTGGCGTATCAAAGAGAATGCAAATGTGGGCTATTCCATCGGCGGCCTAATTTTGCGCACCAGCGAACGTGTCACTGCGGAATATTGGTTAAACCTGTATCCGCGTGCAGTCGCTGAGGCACACAAAACTGCGGCGATTCACGTTCACGACCTGGGGTGGTTAACAGGCTATTGTGCTGGTTGGTCACTGCGTGAATTGTTATACGAAGGTTTCAACGGGGTAGAGGGTTATTTACAGTGTCAGCCCGCCCGTCATATGGCGACTGCGATTTCGCATATGGTAAATTTCCTTGGCACACTTCAAAACGAATTTGCGGGCGCCCAGGCATTTTCATCTGTTGATACATATCTGGCACCATATGTTCGCATTGACAATTTGTCCTATGCGGATGTAAAAAATGCGATGCAGACGTTAATCTTTAATTGTGCTGTGCCGTGTCGTTGGGGGACCCAGACACCATTTATCAACTTTACATTTGACTGGACTTGCCCCGAAGATTTAAAGAATCAGCGTCCATTTATTGGCAAAAAACAGGTTGATTTTACCTATGGCGACTTGCAACCTGAAATGGATTTGATTAACCGTGCCTTCTTAGAGGTTATGACCGAAGGCGACGCCCTGGGTCGTCCATTTACATTCCCGATTCCAACATACAACATTACATCTGATTTTCCGTGGGAACATCCAAATGTAAAGCCACTGTTTGACCTGGCGGCGAAATACGGTATTCCAAATTTCCAGAACTTTTTAAATTCAGACCTGAATCCAACCGACGTTCGTTCTATGTGTTGCCGTCTGCGTTTGGATGTTCGTGAATTGTTAAAGCGTGGTGGCGGTCTGTTTGGTTCTGCGGAAAAGACCGGTTCAATTGGCGTTATTACAATTAACTTGGCACGTTTGGGCTATATCCACCGTGGCAACCGTGAAGGTCTGTTCACAGAATTAAAACGTCTGTTGGATTTGGGACGTGACGCACTGGAAATCAAGCGTGACATTATATCCAAGAATATGGAACGTGGTTTGTATCCATTTACAAAACGTTATCTGGGCAATTGGAATCATCACTTTTCGACCATTGGTGTAAATGGTGCAAATGAAATGGTCCGCAATTTCACGGGTGATCGTGAAAACATTGCGACCCCAATGGGTAAAAAGTTGGTTTTGGATGTAATGGACTTTATCCGTGAAAATCTGGCGACATTCCAGGAACAGACCGGCAACCTGTATAATTTGGAAGCGACCCCTGCCGAAGGCTGTTCGTATCGCTTTGCGAAAACAGACGTCAAGAATTTCCCAGACATCATCACTGCGGGAACCAAGGATGCGCCATACTATACAAATTCGACCCAGTTGCCTGTGAACTTTACAGACGACCCATTTGTTGCCCTGGAACACCAAGAAGAATTACAGCGTAAATATACAGGTGGCACGATGTTGCACTTGTATATGGGCGAACCTGTTTCCAGTGGTGAAGCAGCGCAAAAGATTGTTCGGACAATATTTGAAAATTACAAGGTGCCATATATGACACTGACACCAACGTTCTCGATTTGTCCAAAGCACGGCTATCTGCCGGGCAAGCACGAGTTTTGTCCAAAGTGCGATGCAGAAAATGCAGCGAACCAGGACACAACTGAACAACAATAAAATCAAAAATGTCATAACAAACATCAGAAAGGGAGGATACAGATATGACAACAAACTGCAACAGAACACCATGCGAAGTTTTCTCACGTTCAATGGGCTTTATTCGTCCTGTTAAAAACTTTAACATTGGTAAATATTCTGAATTCTGTGAACGTAAAACATTTACCGAAGAAAACAGTTTGTCGGCTGGCGCCCGTCATTGTGAATTGTTAAAGCGTGCGGCATAATAAAATGCGTGAAATTCAAATTGGGGGATTGGTTCCATTTACCACAATTGACTATCCCGGGAAATTATCAGCGGTGCTGTTCTTGGTTGGTTGTCCATTGCGGTGTGCATATTGTTCCAACCCCCATTTGTTATGTCCTGGCGACGGCGAATACGACCCAGAACGCATATTTGAATGGTTAAAAAACCGTGTAAATCGATTAGAAGCCATTGTCTTTTCCGGGGGCGAGGCCCTAATGCAATCTGATGCCGTGATTGAGTATATGCGCCGTGTTCGTTCGCTTGGGTTCAAGATTGGATTACACACCAACGGCTTTTACCCAGACACCCTTGCACGTGCGGTGGATGTTGTCGATTGGATTGGGCTGGATTTCAAGGCAACCCGTGCCAAATATCCTGATTTAACAGGCCAGGGGATTGCCTATGACAATATGATACGCAGTCTGGACGTCTGGCAACAAACAGGCAAAGAATTCGAGGTTCGCATAACCTGTGACCCCCGATTTGTATCAAAATCTGATTTGATTGAGATAACGGAAATATTATCGACCCGCAATGTTCAAAACATAGCGATTCAAAAATACATACCGCATTTTGAATCTGATGATTGCAAAACCGATGTCGCCCAACGGAATCAGTTTTTCAATGACCCTGAATTGCGCAGTCAAATAAATTCCAAATTTCAATCTGTCATTTGGCGTGAATAATATTCAAAACAAAACGGTGCGACTTTGCACCGTTTTTTCTTTGGCTAGAAACCGATTTTGTGGGCGGCCCGCTTGCTGTCTTGTTTGACGTTCATTTCAGCCCTGACCAGGTCGATAATCTGTGCCAGTTCACTTATCCCCAATATTTCTGCCTTGCGTTTTGCCACAACAAAATCCCCCGGTGTCAGATAGTCCATATTTTTTATATCTTTGTCATCTGGCGTAATATCAAAGAAGTGTTTAAACGCACGCTGAACCTGTTCTGGTTTCATATAGTCGTATTTAATCTTGAACAAGAAACGTCGCAATGATGCCGCATCCATATCGTTCATCAGATTGGTTGTGCATACAAATGGTATATTTGCGCTTTCCATCTGGGTCAGCATTTCGTTAACATCGCTAACCTCCCAACTGGCGCTGGCTTTTTCACGACTGCGCAGGAAACTGTCTGCTTCGTCAAAAATCAGCATTGCCTTTTCTTGTTCGGCCTGGGCAAATGCGGCGGCAATATTTTTTTCTGTTTCACCGACCCACTTGCTTTTCAGATCGCTGGCCCGTTTTAATATTACCTTTATCCCCATCTTTTCCGCCAGGTATCGTGCGTATGCCGATTTACCTGTGCCACTGGCCCCATACAAACAAAGCGAGAACTTTTTACCACCCCCACTAATTATTTGTTGTGTCAACCTTTCCATATCGACGTCTGTATTCAACAGTGCCGTATCAAACTGGGTATCAGGCCTTGCGATTTCGATTTGTTTTTTGCCTGTTATTGCCGTGCACAGTGCATCGATTGTCCGTTCGATTGCATCTGGGTTTTTTGTTAACTTGGCTGATTTCACGGCCGTATTTATAATCCCGGGTGCAATATCATACTTTCGTGCATATTTTTCAATATCGGCATTGGACATTTTGTATTTATTTTGTTTGCATACCGCTGTCCACATTTTGATTTTCTGGCTGTTTTCCGGTTTTTTTAGTTCCAGACAGTATGTGAACCGTCGCAGATATGCCGGGTCCATCACAGAAATATCATTAGTTGTCCAAATTACCGGTCGCTTGTTTCGTTCCAGCAATTGGTTTAACGACAACTTAGACGTCGCACTTTGACTAAATTTATTATATGAAAAAACATCTTCTGCTTCGTCCAGCAACACCACCGACCGTGTATCTTTGCACAGTATTCGTTGTGCGTGCATCAGATACGACAGATTTATGTTTTTTTCCTGTCTGGTTTTATTTGATGTATGCAATCCATATAAATCATACCCCAGTTCGGTCACAATCTGCTTGGTCATTTCTGTTTTGCCTGTTCCGGTTGGGCCGTAAATCAGAATATTTATTCCCCGTGACCGTTGCTTAACGGCGTTATCGACCAGTGATTTTATATAGTCGTATTCGCTTTGCACGTGTGAAAAGTCCAGATTTTTATTTCCCTGATGTGTATCCCCCAGCAGTATTTTTTTCAGTTTTTCTATATTCTGTGGGCCATTTGCGATACTGCGTTGTATAAATCCGTTCATTGTCAAATCGCCGTCTTCGTCGATAATCAACAGACCTGCACTTACCAACGTTCCATCTTCGTCCAGTGCTTTTCTGATTTTTGCTTCTGGTAATTTACAAAATGCAGAAAGCAGACCAATATTATTTAGGTTAAATCCACTGCAAAACCTGTGCGAGTCAATAATTTCACTGACCAACGTGCGCATCGGTCTGAACCGCACCAGATTAACAAATAATTGCAGAATTTGTCTTTCTGTCCTGGATATATTAAACAGTTCCGCCAAACAGTCCGTGCATTTATCCTTGCCAGGGGCGGAAATATCGACAATTTTCTGATTGCTAAGAATTGTCCGCAATGTTCGCATATTGCGTTCAAATTGTGGTGGTTCTTGCTCAGATTCATCATCGTCATTGGTCCGCAGTGCTGACAATCTGCGAATTCTGCGCCGTGGCACACGCCCCCATTTATCGCAAATATCGTATCCTAAAATATCTTCGGACACATCTTCGACGTATTCCAACAGGTTTTCCGCCGTCTTTAACGGCAGGTGTGTATTTGCAAGATTGCTTAAATAGTATTTTACAACATTATTTTTATTCATTTTAATCCTGTTTGTTTCTATTTAATATTATCATAGGACATTCATCGGACATATTTGGACTGTTAAAAAAATACCTGGATACAGTCGGTTGTTTCTTCTGGGGCATTTTTGACCAATTCTGTTGCGACATCAACACTGCGCATCAGGGCATAATCTGTCCAGTCTTTCATAACCACCCCTGTCCAGCAATTGCAAAAGGCATCTTTTTTCTGACGCAACATTTCGCTTATTTCTTCATTGACCTCGATGCCGCCCATCATCTCGTCGTATTGGACCACACAGGACAATTTTGCCGCCCGTTCAATTCGCATTTTTGTTGCGTGAATCAAACCAAAAATCCCGACCAGCCCCAGGACCACACCGATTAAGATGTATTTTTTATTATTTTTTATCCATTGCATTTGCGATTCCTTTTTTCATTGCGTTTATTTTGTGTCTTCATCATTTTCCAGACTTCTGTCCTTGCAATCTGTTTAATATATATATCTGTTGCAAACGGCATTTCAAGTCCTAATTCTTCACTTCTTGCCCGAATAAATCTTTTTTGGTTTCTTTTTTTATACAGATTCACATCAGCGATGATTTCACGGCATTGTGTATTAAATTCGTCCCTGTCAATCAGATTTCTTTTTCTGTATCCACAGGCCTTGTTTATCTGTCGTCTGTATCGGTTCATAGAATTAAAGAAAACATCAAATTTATCATATTCCGTTTCTGTATGTCGAATCCGTGCCAGTTCACGATTGCTGGCATAATCGTATTTGTAAAATTCGTTTCGTTGTGTCCGTGACATTTTATAACTCCTTTGGTTTGGTTTCTATATTGTGAATATAGTCCGCCCATCGGACAAATGTGGACCGGTGTATATTGGTGTTGTGAACAAACAAAAAACGCCCAAAAAAGGGCGTTTTTTATCTGTGTTTTGTTAACAGGTCCTTGAATACCTGAACGACTTCATCTTGTTTTTGTTTTGGGATGGTTCCATCTTCGAATTTATTTATGATATTGATTGCCGGATTACCTTGTTTTTTAATTCCGCAAAATGTTTCAATATCCTTGGGCCAACTGTATGAATAATCTGTCAGTGTTGAAAATTCTGCCTTTACATCCTGATTATCTTGTCTGTTTGGGTCACCATCCTGGTCATACAGCACAGCGTGACGAATATTATAGTTATTCAACACTTTCAAGAAATATGGCATTGACCACTTGCCTACGGTTTCAATCAACGTCACATTTTGTGTCAGACTGTTTGGCAAATCGCCCCTGCGACACAGATAGTTATACAACATATATTCGGTTGGTCCTTCGACCAAGATAACTTTTTTAGCAAAGAAAATATCACTGCGTGGTCTGTCGAAATAGACCATATTTTTTGCCAACTGTAATTCAGAATCTGGGATTTTATTTTGGTGAATTTTTGTTTCTGGTCCATCACGTTCTGTTCTGATAATTCCCTTCAGGTCCATAATATCCTGGGAAACCAACTGTGGCGAATGTGTTGTCACAATGACCTGTTGATTTGGAATAGACGAAAACTTTTTAATATCATACGCTAAATCGTTAACTGCGGCCGGATGCAGTGAAACCTCGGGTTCTTCGAACAGCAACAGGTTCATTTTTGGCAAGAACATATTAGGTTCTTTTTTTGTTTGTTGCATTAGCCAATCGACCTGTGCATTGTTAATACTGTCTTGTCGTTGTTTGAAATTTGCTTCGCTTGCGTATTTTGCGCTTAATTTAATAAGTGCTGCGATAATTCTGCGTTGCACCCCGGTTCCCATCTGTTCCAGATTCATCATACCGGCGTGATCTTCGATATTCATAGATATAATGAACTTTAACATTTCTTCGGGTGTGATACGACGTGGGGTGATATTAACACGCACCCCTGCGGATGAAATTTCATTGCTAACATCTTGTCCGATTTTTTCGATATATGGCATTGCAAAATCCATCATCGGCAGAATTTTTTCTTCAAATTCTTTTTGGAAATTCGGATTTTTGCAAATCATACTGACCAATCCATTTAATGCCGATGTTCCGGACATTTTCGTGTTTTCCTTGACATCAACAACCGCCGGCACATAAATTAGATTTCCCAGAAAATCAGTTTTTGACGAACGTTTGCAAAAACCACCACGTTCCAGTCCCTTGACCGTGTATGCCTGAAATGGTTTTGACGGGAACAGACTTCTGCGAACTTTCAGTTTTTTGAAATCCACCTGATATTTTTTATCCAGACTATAAAATTCGCTGTCTGTTAAATCATATTCAACCTCTATCCAAGAATTTTTATCGTCGATATGTGCGGCATTATGCAAATCCGTTTCTTCAAAGCGTATGTCGCCATAAAAGCAGCGAATTGCATCGACTATATTGCTTTTACCAACATTGTTTTCGCCAACAATGATTGTATAGTCCTGAAAATATACAACTGTGTCCTGAATAGAACGAAAGTTATGAATATGAATATTATTTATTTTCATTTTTACTTAATTTTATCTTTTTTTGGGGTATCAAACACAACAAACTGAATCTGAACATATCTTGTATGTGCATCGTGTGCCTTGTCAGAATATGATTTTGTTTTGTTTGGTCTTCTCTTGTTCACAAAAGTATATTTTTTTTCATAACGTTTTTTTGACTGAGATTGCAATAAAACTTGAATATGTATATTTTTTTCCCACAACTCTGTGAACAGTTTATTTTTTTGCCTTATCTCTTGTCAGCGCATTAGGATTACGCATAAAGTAAGGTGCCAAGTAATCAGAAATCAACCGTATAAGTGCTTCTAAAAATCTGGGGTCTGATTCCAGACCATTATCCGAATTCAACAGTCTAATAAATGTCTTGGTTTTCAGAATAATAAATTTTTCGATATCCCTGGACCATTCAAAATCATAACGCCATTTATTTTTGATTGTATCCGTCGTAGAATAAGAAGGTCCAAAGACCCATATTTCTTTCTGAATAAAACGTATATATTTAGTAAAATATCTTTCTGCTGCACTAATTTTTCTTGTGTTCTGGGCCTTGTTTTCAGACATATTTTATAACCTTTTGCTTATATAATTACAGTGATAATATAGAACAAAAAATAATTTTGTCAACGTTTAATTAAAAAAATAATCATTGAAAAAGCCCGTAATTCAGGCTTGCTATTATTTTTTTCTTTTTTTCATAACGTGGTATTCGATTTCTATGGCGGTTCCAATACCTGATTCACGCATTTTCTTTGAAAATGCGGTGCAATTTCTAAATTCTGTTTCCAGTGTTCCCCAACCTGAATATTCCCAGTCAATCAGTCCGACAATATCCATTGTTTTTTTATCAACAATGATATTATTGCAAATATCATTATGGTTCCAGCCATCCCCGTCACCATTTTTCAGATCTGCAATCTCTGCCGGGTCTGCGTTATGCATTGCTAAAATAAACTCTGCCAACTGTCGGGCCCACCGCCAACCGTTTTTTTCGATTGTCTTTTTTGACATCCGGTTCAGATTTTTACCTGGAATAAAATTATACTTATAGAACGTAAATCCACGTGATTCAATTATTTCAATCTGGGGTATTTTTATTGGCACGATTGCCCCAAAAGCATCGGTTATGCGCTTTTCCCGCATAATCTTTTGAACAGGAATTTGTTTGTCAAAGTATTTACGAATTTTGCATACATATTTATTGTCCACAATAAATCCGATGTTCCATCCACCCTTGATAACCCGAACGTTTTTAAATTCCCCCCGGGGCAGGGCGCAACGCAACGCATTAAATTTTTTTCTGTAATCATACAGGTCAACCCGTCTAATCTTTTCCCGCAATTTAGCATTTGGGATAAACCCTGCAAGGAAATCACATATTTCGAAATATAATCGCCACATTTTTCAACTGTCCCCTGGATAAAAAATACTTTATAAATGGTATTGAAAAAAAAGAAAAAAACAAGTATTTTGTGGATATGTTTAATCCAGGCACAATTGTAAAGGTTCTTGTATCAAATATTCCGAACGCCGGCTATGATTATCGTCTGACGGCACCTGCGGATTTTGGAACATTTGTATCTGTTCGTGTAATGAACAGGCCCTGCATTGGTGTTATTTGGGGACCGGGGGACAGTGGTTTGCCCCCTGAAAAAATTCGGAATATATCGACGGTATATCCAAATCGCCTTAATATCACAGACTTGCAATGGATTCAGCGAATGTCGCAATGGACACTAATATCCCCGGGTATGGTTTTGCGTTTGATTGTAAATGTTCCTGACGTATTTTCGCCCCCCACAATGGAACAACTGTATTCATTTAATTATGACACGACGGCCCGAATGACTGATAATCGTCTGGCGGTAATGGATGCGTTTTCGTCGAACGATAATGAACCAATGACCGCATCTGATATCCAAAATATTTCCAAGGTTTCGTCTGCGGTTATTCGCACAATGATAAAACGGGAAACATTATTGCCGGCTGCAACCCGTCCAAAAAATCCCGACAGATATGTCTTTGATTACCAAGACATTGGTAATATCAAATTGAACCCTCAGCAATCTGCCGCTGCATCTGCGATTGGGGACGCACTTGTTCGGGGTGGATTTTCCGTGCATTTATTGGATGGAATCACGGGCAGTGGTAAAACCCAGGTGTATTTTGATTCTGCGCTGCGTGCATATAATATGGGCAAATCAGTATTACTGATGATGCCTGAAATTGCATTGACGGCGCAATTTATAACCCGATTTGAATCACGTTTTGGTGCGCCACCGGTTGTCTGGCACAGCAATTTGACCGCCGCCCGCCGGCGTGAGATTTGGCGTGGTGTCCTGGACGGTCGGATTAAGATGGTTGTCGGCACACGCAGTGCGCTGTTTTTACCGTGGCAGGATTTAGGCCTGATTGTCATTGACGAAGAACACGACCCGTCCTATAAACAAGATGATATGGGCAACTATCACGCCCGTGATATGGCGATTTTGCGTGCCAAGATTGCGTCAATTCCCGTCGTCTTGGCCAGTGCGACCCCTGCGGCTGAAACGCTTGAAAATGTGAATCTGGGCAAATACACCCAATTGCGTTTAACATCACGTTTTGGCGGGGCGCAGTTGCCAGAAATCACGACAATTGACCTGCGTGAAAATCGTCCAACCACATATATTGCGGACGATGCCGAACAAAATGGATTTTTATCACCGCCACTGTGTGATGCCTTGGCTGAAACCCTTGGGGCAGGGCGTCAGGCGATGCTGTTTATCAACCGTCGTGGATTTGCGCCAATTGTTCAGTGTAAAAAATGTGGTTGGACGGCGACGTGTTCTGAATGCAGTGTTGGTATGACCTATCACAAACGATTGGGAAAATTGTTGTGTCATATGTGTGGTCGCACGGCACCACTTGATAAAATCTGTCCTGATTGTGGACTTGATGTCACGATGCGTGGTGTTGGGCTGGAAAAAATCCAGCAAGAGGTTCAATCACGATTTCCCACCGCCCGGACCGCCCTGGTGTCCAGTGATATTATCACATCACGCCAATCCTTGGAACGCCTGGTTCATAAAATGGAAACCGGCGAAATAGACATAATCATCGGCACGCAAATCCTGGCCAAGGGTCATCACTTTCCGAACCTGACATTGGTTGGTGTTGTTGATGCAGATATGGGGTTATTTGGCACTGATTTTCGTGCCGCCGAACACACCTTTCAACAGTTGTTTCAGGTTGCCGGCCGGGCCGGGCGTGGCGAACATCCCGGCCGTGTGTTATTACAGACCTATCAGCCGGACCATCCTGTTTTGACGGCGATATGTGCGGGCGACCGTGATACATTTATGGCGACCGATATGGCGGGACGTCGTGCGGCCCAAATGCCACCATATGGTCAACTGATTGCGATAATTATCGAAGGCGAACGTGAACCCACCTTGCAGCGTTTTTGTGCAGATTTAGCGGCGGCGGCACCTAATTTGAATGGTGGCAAAATTATGGGGCCAATTACCGCCCAAATTTATCAAATTCGTAATTGGTATCGTATGCGATTTCTGGTCGCAGGACCTGCAAATGCCGCCTTGCAACCGATTGTGTCGCACTGGCTGGCCAAGGTAAAACAACCTGCGAATATTCGTGTTAAAATCGACGTAAATCCGATAAATTTTGCTTAAAAAGTATTCGGTTATCGAACTTTCTGTGCAAT
>JAFURS010000041.1 GCA_017471805.1 Alphaproteobacteria bacterium | reverse complement strand
GCAGTGACAACTACTACGGCACCGTCACTGGCCCCAATATCAGTGGTGTCGCCCCAACATCCATTGACTGCACCCCTTGCCCCTCCTACGCAACCTGTGATGGCGGCACAGCCTTCACGTGTAGAACTAATTTTACAAAAAATCTTGACACCGGCACCTGCACCTGCGACGGTTTTATTACAGGAACTGGCACCAACATCACCTGTAATAAAAACTGCCCACAATACGCAACCTGCGACGGCACAAATTTTAATTGCAACCAAGATTTTACAAAAAACACATTAACCAACACCTGCACTTGCAATGATGGCTTTATTAAGACAATTGGCATCTTAACTACCTGTGAAACCTGCCCTCAATATGCAACCTGCGACGGCACAAATTTTGATTGCAAACCCGGTTTTATAGAAAGCGGCAACACCTGCATCTGTAAAGGATACATTGTTAACGGCCAATGTTATATTTGTCCCCTAAACGCAACCTGCAAGGATGGAGAAATTATATGCAACCAAAACTATTACCTGGACAACGACTCCTGCCTGGCCTGTCCATATAACGGCCTGACCAACGGTAATGGCATAACGTCAAAGACCAAATGCTATATCCCAGCAGGTCGCATCATAAAACTTACAAATGGCACAGGGGAATTTAAAGCAGATTGCAATATCACGGAATAA
Organism: Alphaproteobacteria bacterium; assembly: GCA_017471805.1. GTDB lineage: Bacteria > Pseudomonadota > Alphaproteobacteria > Rs-D84 > Rs-D84 > Enterousia. The sequence continues at coordinate 13,893 of JAFURS010000041.1, read as the reverse complement.
AAAATCCCCATTTGGGGATTTTTTATTTTACCTGTAAAATCGCAATTCCTGGCAATGTTCGCCCTTCGATAAATTCCAAGAACGCCCCACCCCCCGTTGAAACATATGTTATATCGCCCTTGACACCGGTTGCCTCTAATGCGGCGACGGTATCCCCGCCACCAACAATACTTTCCAAACGACCCGCCCGTGTTTGTTCGGCAATCGCATTGGCCAACGCAAACGACCCATACGACCACGTCGGCATCCATTCTGCCATACCGACCGTGCCGTTCCAAATAACCGTTGCCGCCTGACGAATTTCCGCAACATCACGTTCTGTTGTTTTTATACCTGCGTCTATGATTACATCATCTTCTTCTATTTCTGTAAAATCCTTGTTTTGTCTGGTGGCATCACGCTCAAATTCCTTGGCCACCCCCTTGTCCAATGGCAACAACACCCGACAATCATTATCCGCCGCATACTTTAATATTTCCAATGCCGTATCTTTCTGGTCGGCCTCATACAGTGAATTACCAACCCGTCCCCCCATTGCAAAATTAAACGTCGTTCCCAACGCCCCACCAATAATCAGCGTATCTGACAACCGTGCCAATGCCTTTAATACACCGATTTTTGTTGAAACCTTGCTGCCGGCGACAATTGACAACAATGGCCGCTTTGGATTATCCATAACTGCCGATAAATGTTCAATCTCTGACGCCAACAATTTACCTGCATACGACGGCAATATTTCTGCGACCCCAACTGTGCTGGCGTGCGCACGATGCGAAACCGCAAAGGCATCATTTACAAATAAATCATACCCACGTGCCAGGTCATTTGCAAATGCCGGATCATTCTTTTCTTCGCCGGCATAGAACCGAACATTTTCCAACAACACCATATCGCCATCACGCATTTCGTTCAAAAAATCCTTGTCCAAACAATCCGGTATCAGTTTAATTCCCATATAATCTGCAATCGGTTGCAGTGAATATTCCATATTTCGCACACCCTTGGGCCGACCACGATGCGCCACAATAACAACACGTGCCCCTGCATTGCGCAACATATTTATTGTCGGCATACTTTGTTCGATTCTGAACGGGTCTGTAATTTTTCCATCAACAATCTGAACATTAAAGTCATCACGCAACAATACATACTTTCCACGAACATCTATATTTTCAATTGTTCTCAGTCTCATATTTAATCCTTTCCTTAACTGGTCCAAAACTTTTTCGATAATGCTGATTTATACCATACTTTTCAATAGCCTGCAAATGTGATTTAGTAGGATAACCGGCATTTTTATCCCAACCATATTGCGGAAATTCATTTGACAAATTCCGCATAATTTCATCCCTAGTTTCCTTGGCGATAATAGACGCCGCCGCAATCGAAATCGATTGTGCATCCCCCTTAACAACCGGCAAACCAACCAAATTATTCGGCAACCTGTTCCCGTCTATCAGGCAATACTGGGGATTACATCCTAAATTTTCAACTGCACGTTGCATCGCCAACATAGACGCCCATAAAATATTCATCTGGTCAATCTCGTCCGGGGTGCATTGCCCAACGGCCCATATTGTATTTTGCTGAATCCATTGCACCGCCGCCACCCGTTGTTTTTGTGTCATTTGCTTTGAATCACGAATAACCACGGGAATATCTATATCCCAACTTGGGAATACAACCGCCGCCGCCACAACCGGCCCACACAATGGACCACGACCGGCCTCGTCCACACCGGCCACCATCGTAAAACCACAACCACGTTCAATACTAAAATCAGGCATATCCTTTCTCATACCACAAACATTAGCATTACAATCAGAAAAACAAAACAGTTTTTTATTTGACAAATTTGCAATTCTATAACATAGTAAAAACACTATGAGTACAAATTATAATCTTAATCGCAACAACACACCACCCCAAACACCAAATTCAAACGGTGGGTTTCACATTCTCAAGGCTTTGTATATTATAATAAACGGTGTTGCAACCGGTCAAACAATCGGTGCCACAAAGGATATGATAAAAAACGGCTATGACCGTGACACAATGATTGTATTGCTTATGTATCTGTTATTAGTAATATATTCCGCCCAACGCATATATCAAATACACAAAAGACTCAAAAACGATAACAACGACAACCAAAACCAAAGATAAAAAGATGACAAACGAAAAACTAATCAAGACTATAACCAACGACATTGACAATAGCATAAATAAAAACTCAAAAAATGTCCGCCGCAATTCCACCGTCGGCCACCTATGCTTTGGCGCAGGCACGATTGTATTGGCCACCGCAATTGGTCTGGCAATCAAAGGCGACTATCATTGGGCGGCCTTGGATGCCTTGATTGGCGCATACAATTTATATATTGCACATATGAATCATAAGTGTGCCAAAAACAGCCTTGCAAGCATTCAACAACTACGCAAATTAAAAAACGAACTTAATAACAATTACAAAACCCGATAAACACAAAGGTTTCAAGATGTCATTTACACAGAAACAAAAAATAAACACACATTATAACAATTCTTATGATAATTTTTGTAATGGCTGTGCAAAACATTGTAAATTTGGCGTCAGATTTTATTTCAACATTCATATCGAAGAATCATTTTGCCCGACAATCGACGGAAACAGCATCGAAGAATACGAACTACCAAACGGCAACATCCAACAAACAAGTCAACGCCTAAGATGCAAAGACGGCGCCTGGCTACACGACGAAGCCGAAAAAATCGCAATAAAAAAAGCCGCCGAAATTGCAAAACTGTGCGATTATTACAAAACCCGATAAAAAAATGCCCAACCGGGCATTTTTTTATATCGTCATACGTTCTGCAATTTGTTGCTGAACATAGGCATCTTCACTGTTATACAGTGGCCAATTACCATTTGCCAATTCTTCCATTGACGTCAACGGTTGCCCCAGCCTTGCCCGATACAACCATAAATTAGACATCACACGTTTAATATAACTGCGTGTTTCATATGCCGGAAAACTTTCTATATACAACAGTGGGTCGTATGTATAGAACGATTTTTCAAATTTAACCATTGTTCCCATACCCGCATTATATGCCGCCAGCATTTTTATAATACTATTTTCCACCCTGTCGTGTGCCAACAAATCAACAATATATTGCTGTCCCAGGAACATATTATGTTCTGGATTTGACATATCCATCTGACTAATATCAACCTTGTTTGCCCGTGCGACACGCTTTGCAGTGCTTGGCATCAACTGCATCAACCCATTCGCCCCTGCCCCAGATTTTGCCGACACCCGGAAATTACTTTCCTGCTTTGTAATTGCCAACAGCAACGCCCGGTCAATTGACCATCCGCCCATCGGTTCCCAGTCTGGCAACGGATATTGCGCCGAATAAATAATATCATCATCTATTTCCAAGATACCCCTATCCTTGATAACAGACGCCGATTGGATTGACACCCGTGGCATACTGTATGCCGACGCAACCGCATTTATTGCGTGCAAGGTTCTATCAGATGCCTTGGACGTGATTAAATATTTCAGATATTCTTCGGCCCTGTCCTTGCGCCCAACCTGCAACAACGCCAGCGCAATTTTTCCATACTTAGTATTTTGTAATTCTTCTATATCTTCATCGGTCACTTCCTGTTCAAAAAATTCATATTCGGGCTGATGTCCCAACATTGTCGCCGACAACGCCCCATAGAACGCCATTGGATATGCGGCTGCAACCCGCCAATATTTCTTTGCAACATCCCTATTTCCATTAAAGTCTGCGGCCCGTCCTGCCCAGAAAGCCGCCTCAGTCTTACGTGCATTATTTATCTGGGGCAAATCCAAAATTCGACTAAAATATTTTTGTGCCTCGCCAAACTTTTCTTCCTTGAAATACAGCAATCCCATTGCCCACAGACCATATTCGGAATTAGCATCAGACGCAACAAACCCCCACTTTTTTGCCAATTCCATTTCGCCATTTGTATAATAAATATAAGACAACCGCCCTGCAAGACGTCCATAATCAGACTCGGTTAATTTCTTTTTGAACGAACGAGTTTCCAAAATTTCACGTGCAACCTTGGTTGAACCACTACGAATCGCCCGCTTAAATTCGTTAATTTTCTTTTCTGTTGACCCTGTATATTTTTTTGCCGTCCAGGTTTCAGACTGTGCTGTTTCGATTGACTCTGACCCGGTCATAATACTTGGCACTTTTGGCTTACGCACAGTCGCCTTTTTAATCTTGGCCAACTTTTCCATTCTGGTGGCGCCCGGCATATCATAATAGCGTTCCATCCACTCGACGATTTCACGTCCTTTTGTGCGATAAGAGTCAGATATATAACGCTGATACAGCACTTCGTTCATCAGCAATTTATCTGCAATCTGATTTTGAACATTTATAGCAGTATTTATTTTTTCTTTGTCCTGCAAGATAAAAATTTGTTCATACAGACTTGCATCAACATCGGTCAAAATTTGTGGCAACCCCACCGCCATCAACCGCAGTGGCAATAACATACCAACAAAAATCAGGAAAAATTTCTTCATTTTATATAATCAGAACAGCGACGTTTTTGGCAATTTACAAACAACTGCGTCATCGTTATCCTCTGGTATTTGGTCAATAATTTTTTTAAAATCTGCGACCCTTGAAAACTTGCGATAAACCGAAACAAAGCGCACAAACGCAATCGGGTCCAGATTCAACAAAGAATCCGCAACCATCTGACCGACCAATGCACTGGTCACTGTATCATCAGGCGTTTCTGTTTCCAATCTGCGGTGAATAGACGTCACCAAACGTTCAATTTGTTCATCACCCACATCACGATTTCTACACGCTAACTTGATACTACGACGTAATTTTTCACGATCAAACGGTTCTAATTTTCCGCTATTTTTTCGCACAACCAAATCCCGCATTTGGACACGTTCAACCGTTGTGAACTTGGCCCCGCACTGTTCACAGACCCGCCGGCGGCGAATAATTGCGTCTTCAATATCTGGTCGTGAGTCTGTCACACGACTATCTGTAGAATTGCAATATGGACATCTCATAGTGATATACGGTAGCAATGAAAACCTGACTTGGCAAGTATTTTATTTTTCGCAGAAAATTGCATTTTTTATAAAAATCAAGTTCTTTATTTAGAAAAACATAGCCCACACACAAAAAAATCAGCCCCAAAATATGATAAAATAACCGTCAGGAAGTGACGGGAGAGATGAACAAATACCTGAATCAAATTTTACTTGGCGATTGCCTTGAACTGATGCGTGGGATACCCGACGCATCGGTTGATGCGGTATTTGCAGACCCACCATATAATCTACAACTTGGGTCAAAAACACTTTATCGTCCCGAAGATCAAACTGCGGCCCGTGCGGTTCGTGACGAATGGGATTCATTTGAATCATCTGCTGATTATGATGCCTTTACCCGTGCCTGGTTGGCGGAATGCAAGCGTGTATTAAAGCCGAACGGTGCAATGTGGACAATTGGCAGTTATCACAACATATTCCGTGTTGGTGCGGCCTTACAGGACCTGGGCTTTTGGATTTTGAACGACATTGTCTGGGTCAAGACAAATCCAATGCCAAATTTCCGTGGCACACGTTTTACAAATGCCCACGAAACACTTATCTGGGCGACCCCGACCAAGACAGGCAAATACACATTTAATTACGAAACGATGAAGAAATTAAATGGTGGCAAACAAATGCGTTCTGATTGGGATTTGAACATCTGCCTGGGCGAAGAACGGTTAAAGGGTGCCGACGGCAAAAGCCTGCACAACACGCAAAAGCCCCTTGATTTATTACACCGTGTGATATTGGCCTCTACCAAACCCGGCGACATCATTCTGGACCCATTTATGGGTTCTGGCACGACGGCGGCGGCGGCACGTGAACTGGGGCGTCAATTTATTGGCATTGAACAAGACCCAACATACGTCACAGCGGCCCGCACCCGTGTTGCAAACATTACCCCAATCGACCTATCAGAAATCGAGGTCACAAAACCAAAACGTGATGAAATCCGTGTTGCATTCAAGGAACTAATTGACGCCGGCCTGTTATACACGGGTCAAACCCTGGTCAGTCCCCGTGGCGAACGTGTTATGATTACCCAAGACGGCCAACTAACCCACCAATTGCTGGGCAAAGCATCCATCCACGTTATGGCGGCAAAATTGCAACGCAGTGTCAGTTTCAACGGTTGGGATTATTGGTCCGCCCAGAAACAAGACGGCACCCTGGTTGCAATTGACGAATTACGCAAATATATTCGCCAGATTAAATCCGACCTTAAACAAGCAGCCTAATCCACACATTTCCCACACACATAAACAACCATATTATTACAGACGCCAGCACGCCCCCCCCTGCACTAACAAAGAAAAATTATTGGAACACACAGAAAAAATTAAAAATAAAAAAACGCCTGTGTTTGGCGGTGGGTGTGGGTTTGGGCGAATTTTAATATGCCTAATCCAAACGGTGGTTTAGATTAGGCAGTTTTTGTAAAAAAATGCAGTTGACTTTTTGGCGGAAATACAACAAAATTAACAAGAAAAAGATGTTGAATCCAAAGGACCGTTTTCCTAGGGCGGGATTGGATTGTGAAAAGGGGGAAAACTTAATGAAACGTGCATTTATCAGACTGTTTGGTTGTATATTGTCCGCAATTGGGTTAAGTATGTCGTATGATACGACATTTACAATATTACTGGATGACGAATCGGCCCCAGGTGCGTTGTGGGCATCGGGAACAGGAACAGGGTCTGGTGCGACAATTCCGGGGACTTTACTAGCCGGTCTTTCGGGGAATTGTTCATATGAGGGGATGAATGTTAGTTATGAAGTTTATCTAAGCGATTATTGGTATGTTGGTTGGTTAAATTTGAATTATGCTGGTTCGGGTGGTGTGCCATATGATAGTTGGCCAACAGTGTGTGAAGCGTTGTCTACTTTTAACACAAGTTTTTCAGGAAGTTCGCTTGTCTATGATCTAATTGGCGGGTTTGCATCCACCACAAGGGGGTCGGGGAATGTTTACGACTCACGAAAAACGGTTGATTTGTGTACTGGAAAATATGGTTATGTTATTGGGATGGCGACAGGTTTGGGTGAAGGGACAGCAGATGCAATTGAATCGTGGCGAAATCAGTGTGTTATGGATACCAGAAGTCCAAATTGCACATATAATCAGTATTCATATGGTGCGGTGTATTTGCCAGCATCAGCGGGATTTAATAATATGGGATGTTGTTATGTCACAAGTTCGTCGTATGCAACAGGGACAGGGTGCAAGTGTTTTTATGGTCCAGCAGACAGGGCGTATACTTATACTTATGTAAGCAAATCGAACACGAATACAAGAACAACGACAACAACTGTGCCATTCCGTGATGTGTTCCTGGACTTTAGTTATGGTGGATGTAAGGCGGGATGGTATTCTAAGGCTAATATTGCGGCCAATACGCAATTTGTGCAGGCGCTAATGAGCGACAAGACGCTTGCGATAAATATGGATTATGATGGGGTTCATCAGCCGTGTCCGCAAGATTTGACGTCCCAATATCTTAGTTTGACATTTGAAACATTAACTACGCATTTTACAGATTTTTGGGATAATTGCGATGCGTGTTATGCGATGACATCTATTTCTAATTCGTCATCGTTTAGTCCGACGATTACCAGTAATGGGACGATGTCATTGACGGCAAGTGATAGTGGAACAGGGATATCTACCTGTAATGCGACGGTTAAAGGTGCCAAGGATGCGACTGGAACATTTGACGTTGTTGGGTCGTGTTCGTATAATTAACAAAAATCCCGCCAAACCGGCGGGATTTTTTGTTTCGGTTGTGTTTGTATCTTCTTTTGTCTTTTATCGGGTTTTATTTTGGGATTTTTTGTTGGTTTGTTTTGTTTTTGCATACAGACGTTTCAAGCCGGCAATCCATTTTTCAATCGTTGTTGGGGCATTTAAACGTTCTTCTTCACGTTGGGCGCTGTATTCCTGTTTTTGTTCTTCATATTTTTTTAAACGCTGATCCAGGGTTGTGCCAGGAACTGGGTCATTTGGATCTTCGATAATAATACGATTTTTTGTCATTGTGATTTCCTTTTTTTATTTATTTTCATTGCCTTTTATTATTATACAACCTGGGTTACGGCACGTAAAGAACCGTCACGTGATAATTGAACAACACGAATCTTTTTTTGCATTTCTGCAATCAGTTCACTGCGATTATATGCCGGTTGGGTATGTAAAATTCGGTCTGCAAAGGCAGAATAAGCAGCATCCGCACTTTCTGCGTGAATTGTTGTATAAAAGTGGTCGTGGCCCGTGCCAAGCATTTCCCATAAAACAGATGCGTTGTCAGTGGAAATTTCGCCACCAATAATCACGTCAGGTGTCATTCGGACAACCAAGTCAAGCAGACGGGCATAATTCAAATCATTTGTTTGTTCTGTTCGGGATAATACAAAGTGAACCCGATTCGGTTGTGGAACACGAATTTCACGTGCATCTTCGACCGTGATGACACGACTGTTCTTGTCAATCAAGGTCAGCATATGATTCAAAAATGTTGTTTTTCCCGTTGCAGTTGCGCCAGATATTAAAATCGGACTGCCGTCATTTATGGCGGACATTAGTCGTTCGTATGGGTCATCGGGCCGAACGTTTTCACGTGGATTTATTTTTAATAGCGGTTGACCACGTTGCAGATGATAGTTTTCAAAACTAGTCGATGGGGCGCCACCACCACGGATATTCAAGGCAACACCGCCTGTGACGTCGTTTTCATCATACTGAACATTTGGACCGGCAATCGCAGTAAAACGGTGATTGCCAGGCAGGGTCGCATAAACAACAGGCATTCCGTGGGTCGGATTAAATGGGCGTTGATATATGTTGGCGACAGTATGAATTAAGTCAATCAAATATTGTTTGCTTAATACATCTGCCTTATACGATACCCAGGGAACACGTGCGCCGTGCAGGCGCATCCATACGGTGCCGGCATTGTTTATGGCGATTTCTTCTACGAATGATGGTTCGTAAAATTCGGCCAGTGGTTTTAGTAAAGAATCAAGAACTATATTCGACATTGCTATAATTTTACCATAAATCGTGGCTTGAATCAAAAGTCTTTATTTGATAAAATAGAAAAAAAGAGAGATTTAATATGAAGAAATTGTTCTTGTTTACTGTTTTAGGTGCGGTGCTTCTTGGGGGATGTGCGACGGATAAAGACGCCCCATATAACGAAGTTGATTTTGCGCAGGGGGGCGAAGATGCGCCACTGTATAACGAAAGAACTAGCACGTTTATGCAGTCTGATAATCAGTATTCGAATATCGATTCGTATAAACCAAAAACGTCCGCAGAAAAAGAACAGAATTCTAATCGCTGGAATACGTCCAGAATGGAAACACGTTGGCAGGAATATCGGGGCGCAATGGTGCGTGTCCAGATTCTGTTGGGAAATACAGATGTGCGGGAAATGCGTCTGCGTTTAATGCAAAATGCAGATGGTATGGATATTGACGGGGATTCACGAACTGTGTTGGCAGCGGTCGCAGACTATGAAATGAAACGGGTGTGTGGACGTAATGCCGACAGTATTGTGATGGTGTATGACCGCCCATCGTTTGATGCAATGCGACCAACACCGTATTTTGACTATCGTATCGAGGCCGAAGGCGCAACAATGCGTGAGTATGGATTTAGATGCGTGTATGTTAAGTAGATAAATTTAACAAAACAAAAAAAGGAAGAAAAATGAAAAAGTTGGCATCAGTTATTGGTATTTGTGCAGCATTGGGCCTGGCAGGTTGTGGCGAAAAAGCACCTGTGGCTGAAAATGGTGATACAGTTGTTATTAACTTTGCAGGATTCTTGGACGGGGAACAGTTCCAGGGCGGAACCGCTGAAAATTTCCCATTGAAATTGGGCAGTGGTCAGTTCGTCCCAGGGTTTGAAGACCAGGTTGTCGGTATGACAGAAGGCGAAGAACGTGATATTAACATCACTTTCCCAACAGAATATGTTCCTGAATTGGCAGGTAAATCTGTTGTATTCAAGGTAAAAGTTGTTGATATCTTGGATAAATAATTTTTATCTGATATAAAAAAAATCCCCGATTTTGTCGGGGATTTTTTTACATTACAAAGTCTTCGCCAAGATAAACCTTTTTAACCATTTCATCTTGGACAATTTCAGATGTGGTGCCGTGTTTTAATATTTTACCATCGTGTAAAACATAACTGCGGTCGGTAATCCCCAGTGTTTCACGAACATTGTGGTCGGTGATAATCACTCCCAAACCACGATTTTTTAACTGGGATACCAATCCACGAATTTCATTAACCGCAATCGGGTCAATCCCTGCAAATGGTTCATCCAGTAATATGAATTTTGGATCGTTTGCCAATGCACGGGCAATTTCAACACGGCGACGTTCACCACCAGACAGGGCGGTTGCAGGACTGCGACGCAGTGATGATATTGAAAATTCTTCGAGTAATGAATCCAGTTTCTTTTGACGTTTTTTGCGGTCTGGTTCGACAACTTCTAGGATGGCCATAATGTTTTGTTCGACCGTTAAACCACGAAATACACTGTTTTCCTGGGGCAGATAGCCGATATGCAAACGGGCCCGCTGATAAAACGGCAGGTGGGTTATGTCCTGGGAATTTAAAAATATTTGTCCGCCGGTCGCAGATAACTGGCCCGTGATGCAGTAAAATGCGGTTGTTTTGCCGGCACCGTTTGGCCCCAACAGGCCAACCGATTCGCCCTGGCGGGCTTCTAGTGATACGTCTTTGATAACCATACGTTTGCCGTATGATTTTGATAAATGTTGAACACGTAATATAGATTGTTTCATAGTCTTATCACCAATTCATCTGTTCGTAATTTGTCGCCGTTGCTGGAATCAACACGGACATTGCCATTTAATGTAATTGTTTTTTTTGTGCGGTCATATTGACCCGTGCGGGCCGTTATATTATCTGTTATAGTCACGCCATTGCTGTTGCGGTTTATTGTGCCAGATACAGAATCCAGAAAAATTATGTCGGGATTGTCATATTCTTGGTATCCGGTTTTTGCACGCAACTTAAATGGCGAACCAGTCTTGTCAGTGCCGACAAAGGATGCGCCCGACATCTTGAACTGATTGCTGACGATGTCTGTCATATTTATTGCAGATATCGGTGTCCATAAAATCTGTTTGGTAAATAAAGACCCTGCAACAAGCGCAGCAACCATAACCAGTCCCCAGCCCGTGAAAAAAAACTGCCACAGGCGTTTTAGACGTCTGTGTTTGGTGAATATGATAAAGGTGCGTTTGTCGTTGCTCACACACGCAGTGTAGAACGTGAATAAGAAAAAAGCAATTTTTATATTTGTCCGTTCTTGATTTTATGCTATAATGTCAGTTAAGAGAGATGAAACGAAATTTTCTGTTCTTGGTTGTTGGGTTGTGTGTGGCCACCAGTGTGGCCCAGGGGGCAATTACAATTAAAAAGGCAGCCCCAGTCGCAACGAAGCAGGCGTCTGCAATGGATGCAGGGGCCAGTTTGATTCCTACGGTTTTGAATTTGGTTGGGGGAATTAAGCAACTGAATCAACAGCAAAAGGAACTAACCGCAGAGTGCAGTCCAACCGCACAAGAATTGGATTTTGTGAACAGGACAATTAAAGAGTGGGCCAAAACAGGCGCCGCCACCGCCGACGAAGTGGAAACGTCGTTGGGGATGAAACGATGCACAACTGGGCCGGTCGGTGGATATCAGGCGTCGGTGCGTGTTGCCGCCGGGGTGGATGAAAGTAGTATTATTTGCTATGACTATTTTGCCGGTTCGGGTAATGACAATATGGTATGGGCTGGATTCCCGATGGCGGTAAAAACATATTACTGCACAGATGGTTCGCTTACCAGTTCGTGTGATGAAAAAGACAGACGTGAAGTGTCAAATATTTACGATGTATTTAACTTAATCGACTTTGCAGAGGCGGATTATACCCCGACAGAGGCGACAATGGCGGCAAAGTTAATCGCAAAAATTGAAAAATGTTCATATGCCAAATTAAACGCAAGAAAGAAAGCAATGTGGGGGGATTTCTTGGTTGAAACAATTGGCAACGTCGGACAAAAAACAAATACAGGTGCAATTATGCAGACGGTTAGTGGTGTTGCAAATACAGGTGGTGTGGGCGCATTGCAATCGCTGGGGGGAATTGCGACCCAGTTCTTGGACAGATAACTTTTTTACTTTTTGTTGTCTTGTATATAAAAATAAAAAATCGTTGCAGTCACAGCAATCTGGTTAATGTATTCTTTGATATAATTTTTACCGCCTTGGGCGGACTTTGTCACATATCTGGCGTGACAGGTGCCCCCCCCTTTGTGTCCCAAACAAAAAACCCCGCCGGTTGGCGGGATTTTTGTTAATTATACGAACACGACCCAACAATATTAAATGTTCCAGTTGCATCCTTGGCACCATTTACCGTCGCATTACAGGTAGATATTCCCGTTCCGCTGTCACTTGCCGTCAATGACATCGTCCCATTACTGGTAATTGTCGGACTAAACGATGACACATTTGAAATACTGTCCATAGTTGGACAACTACCACAATTATACCAAATATTATTATAGTATGCATCCGCCGTATCCGTCACTGGCATCGTACTTCCTGCCAATCTGCTTGTTATACAAACAGTCTCGGTCAAATCCATTTCTGTATATTTCGATGTTAACAAATCCAACGCAAAATTCGCATCAGTACCCGTCATCACACTGTTCATATAAAACCCAGACCTACATCCCTCAAACCAATACAGCACATACGGTTGATAGAATGGCACCGTGGCCGTGCTAACACTCTGCGCCGAAAGCCCCACTCCCGCTGTAATATACCCTGTATATGAATAACTTCTGTCTGCGGTTCCATAAAAACACTTGCACCCTGTCCCTGTCGCATATGACGAACTGGTCACCAAACAACAACCAGCCTGTATAAACGGCGTTGCAACAGGTACATATACCGCCCCATAAGATGTAGTGCCTTGGGAACTGGCATATACAACTACTTCATCCACATTTCGAACACAACTGTTACGCCAACTTGCGCCCACAGGGTCGTCCCCCAAACCAGTCGCAACCCCCAGTGCAATTCCATAACTTCCCGTGCAAAAATCTGACGTCGCACCACCTTTCATAGAATCCGTTCTGCTAAAATTTCCAATCATCGAATACTCTTGATATGTCCCAGAAAAAGTCAAATTCATTTCCCGATGAATACTATCGGCGGTCACAACAGGCCAATCAGAAATCGCAGTTGGCCAACCACTATAATTATGATTCATCCAACCAACATACCAGCTAGACAATACAACACTGTACCCGGCGTTAACGCCATTCACATCAGACGAACAACTTCCAGATAATCCAGAAACTATAATAGAGTTCGGCACCGTGGGGACAGCGCCTTCACTAAAGACACCTGCACCCGACCCCGTTCCTGTTCCTGATGCCCACAACGCACCCGGCGCCGAATCGTCATCCAGTAATATTGTAAATGTCGTATCATACGACATACTTAATCCAATGGCGGACAATATACATCCAAACAGTCTGATAAATGCACGTTTCATCTGAAATCCTCTCCCTTGTTCTTTACACCGTTGTGGGAAAACGGTCCTTTGGATTAGGCGCAATTTCAGATTGACAATTCCCCGATTTCTGGGGTAAAATATATGGGAAAGGATGCCGAAAACAAACCACCGTTTGGATTAGGCATATTAAAATCCGCCCAAACCCACACCCACCGCCGAACACAGGCGTTTTTTTATTTT
>JAFURS010000040.1 GCA_017471805.1 Alphaproteobacteria bacterium | reverse complement strand
TTTATACCCTTTTTCCTTGCTAATTATACCAGAAATTGCTATGTTTTACACAGAAAAAAGAAAGGAATTGTAAATGGCAGTTAATAATGAATATACAGGCGATTCAATTAAAGTTCTGAAAGGGTTAGAGGCAGTTAAAAAACGCCCCGGTATGTATATCGGTGACGTGGGCGAGGGCGGAAATGGTCTGCATCATATGATTTATGAAGTTGTCAATAATTCTATTGACGAAGCAATGGCGGGTTATGCAGATACTGTCTATGTGTCATTGAACCCAGATGGAAGTGCAACAATTCGTGATAATGGACGTGGTATGCCGTTCGATGTTAATCACGATACAGGACGCAGTGCGCTGGAACTGATTATGTGCGAATTGCACGCCGGTGGTAAGTTCGATAACGAAGGTAGCGGTGCGTATAAGGTTTCGGGCGGTCTGCACGGGGTTGGTGTGTCAGTTGTTAATGCGCTGTCAACCTGGTTAGAGGTTAAGGTTTGGCGTGGCGATAAGCAGGCGTTTATGTCGTTTGCAGATGGTGTGCCGACAACTGATGTTCAGATTACAGAAAATAAGTCGGGGATTGAACACGGAACAGAAGTTTCGTTTAAACCGTCGCCTGATACGTTCACAGGGACCGAGTTTAGTTTTGATACATTGGAAACCTGGTTGCGTGAACAGTCTTATTTGAATGCAAATGTTAAAATTATTTTGGAAGATTTGCGTGGGGCCGAAAAGAAAGAACGTGAATTTCATTCGGTTGATGGATTAAAGGGATTTGCAACGTATTTGGATAAATCCAAAGAATTGTTAAACCGTGACCCAATTCAGATGATTAAGCAGGTCGAAGATACCTATATCGAAATTGTTCTGCAATGGACAACGGCATATACAGAAACATCGTTGTGCTTTACAAACAATATTCCAAACCGTGATGGTGGAACACATCTGGCCGGATTCCGTGCGGGGCTGACACGTGCGATAAATAAATATATTTCAGAAAAGGGGACCAAGAAAGATATTAACCTGTCGGGGGAAGATTTCCGTGAAGGATTGACCAGTATTGTTAGTGTGAAAATCCCAGACCCAAAATTTGGTTCCCAGACCAAAGACAAGTTGGTGTCAAGTGAAGTGCGACCAATTGTTGAAAGCACTGTGTCGGAATTGCTGTATGAATTTTTAGATGAAAATCCACAAATCGCAAAAACGATTGTCGATAAGATTATAGAGGCGGCAACCGCACGTGAGGCAGCACGCAAGGCATGTGAATTATCACGCAAAAAAACAGGTCCAGAATTAGGTGGTTTGCCTGGAAAATTAGCGGGTTGTTCAGAACGTGATCCGGCAAAATGCGAACTGTTTATTGTTGAGGGGGATTCGGCGGGTGGAACCGCAAAGCAGGGACGTGACCGTAAAACACAGGCGATTTTGCCGTTGCGTGGTAAAATCTTGAATGTGGAACGTGTGCGTTTTGATAAAATGTTGGGGTCGGATACGATTGGGGCCTTAATCACTACAATGGGGGCGGGTATTGGCAAAGATGATTTCGATATCGAAAAAATGAGATATCACAAAGTTATCATTATGACCGACGCCGACGTTGACGGTCAACATATTCAGACGTTGTTGATGACGTTCTTTTACCGGCATATGCCACAGGCAATTGAACGTGGGTATATCTATGTTGCAAAACCACCGCTTTATGGCGTGACACGTGGAAAACAACAGATTTATCTGCAAAATCAACGTGAAATGGATGACTATTTGATGGAGCAATTGGCGACCGATGGTATGATTGAAACGTCCACAGGTGTCCAGGTTTCGGGGGCGGATTTAAAACGTCTGTTGGGGTTGGTGCTGGATATGCGTAATGCGCTGCAACCGTTGAACTATATTATGCCGTTGCGTTTTGTAGAAGCGTTGGCGTTAAACGGGGCGTTCGAAAATGAAAGCCGTGAAGTGTTTGATAATGTGCAAAAGATGCTGGATGCACAGGAATTAGAATTTGAACGTGGGTGGAAAGTTTCGGCAAATGAAAATGGAATCGAAATCGAACGGACGTTGCGTAGTGTGCGTGAATCATATCTGTTGCCACGTGAGAAAATAAACGGTATGGAAATTCGAACCTGGCATAAAATGGACGGTCGGGACGAGTTAATCGAAACATTTAGTCATCCAACTGTTCTGCGGGTAAAGGCCAAGAATCAAAAGATTTGGGGGGCATTGAAGTTGCTGGAAACGGCGTTTGAATATGCAAAAACAGGTCTGAAAATCCAACGATACAAGGGTTTGGGGGAAATGAACGCCGAACAATTGTGGGAAACAACAATGGATCCAAATCATCGTTCGTTGTTCCAGGTTAAAATCGATGACGCAGCCAAGGCCGACGAAGTTGTGTCTATGCTGATGGGTGATGTGGTTGAACCTAGACGTGACTTTATCGTGGAAAATGCGCTGGATGCGAATTTAGATGTCTAGTTAGGTGGCGCAGGTTTTTGCCTGCGCCTTGAATTTATATGTGGGGGTGACAATATTAGAATTGCCAAAGATTATTAAATGCAGGCCAAGTAAAAAAGATGAACTGAATGCGGAAAATGGACAAAATTTTAGTCCAGAACAGATGGCAGCAATTATACAACAGAAACAGGTGGCATAGAATGATAGAGGATTCAAAACAGTGGTTCAATACATTGGCGAATTTGTTGGAACGGCTGAATACAGTTCGACCAGGAGAAAATCCGTCGCCGTATCAGGTGATGACGCAGGTTAAGAAGTTTTTGGTGATAGAAAAAATAGGGCCTGAAAAATTGCGGAGCGATTTGGTGGCGATTCTGGATGCGGGATTCATGAAACAGAGCGTTGCCGAAATTGTGAATCGTATGCGCAGTATTGTCAGGGATTATCAAAGACAGCAACTTAATGTTGGTACAGATAGATTGAATTCTGCGATGGATGCGCAAAATGGACAAAACCTTAGTCCAGAACAGATGGTGGCGGTCAAGGGGGCAAGGCGCGAATGATTGATTTTTCGTATGATTGGTTCTTTGGTTTAGATGCGGCGTTGCGGGCGGCGGGACATGATAGTGATGACCAATCTTTTGACGAGATTTTACAAAACCTTGGCAATAGAAAAATTTATAAGCCTGATGAATTTGCGTCCTTGTGTGCCTATGTGATTTTGGCAGGGGGATTTTCACAAAAAACAGCAAAAAAAATCCACCGGCAAATAATGGATTTTTTGAATAATAATGGGGCGGATTTCGGTGGACTGATTCTTTTGTTTAATAATAAAAATAAAATAAATGCTATCTGTAAAATCTGGGAAAATCGTGTCGATTTTTGTTCTGGGTATTATGCGATGGAAAGTCTGGATGAAAAATTAAATTATCTGCAAAAATTGCCGCATATTGGAAAAATTACCGCAAATCATTTGGCACGAAATCTGGGCGAAGATGTTGTGAAGTATGATGTCTGGATTCAGCGACTTGGCTGTATGTTCGCAGGTAAAAAAATAGATGTCGATAATACAAAATTGTCATCAGAAATCAAGGCGGCGTGTGATGATATGTTTGCATATCTGGCAGGTCAGACGGGATTGCCACGGGGATATATAGATGTTGTCCTTTGGAAGGCTTTGCAACAGGGGTTGATAAAGTTATGAATGTAAAAATAGAACAGTCGTGGAAAGATGCGCTGGGTTCAGAATTTGATAAGGATTATTTTATCAAATTGACGGATTTTGTGCGGGGGGAATATTTAGCAGGTAAGGTGATTTATCCGGCACCACAAAATATATTTAATGCGTTTAATCACTGTTCGTTGGACCAGGTCAAGGTTGTTATTATTGGACAAGACCCATATCACGAACCAGGTCAGGCACACGGACTTTGTTTTTCGGTGTTGCCACCAACCCCAATTCCACCGTCACTGCAAAATATTTACAAGGAAATTGAATCTGATTTAGGACGCAAATCAGTCACAAATGGTGATTTAACACATTGGGCAAATCAAGGTGTGTTGTTGCTTAATTCTACGTTGACAGTTCAGGCGCATATGGCCGCATCACACGCAGGACGTGGTTGGGAAGAATTTACCGATGCGGTTATTCGGGTTTTAGCACAGCGTGACAATATTGTTTATATGTTATGGGGCAGTTATGCGCAAAAGAAAGCTGCAATTGTAAATAGTGATAAAAATCTGGTCTTGAAATGTGTTCATCCGTCACCTTTGTCAGCGTATCGGGGATTCTTTGGTTGCAGGCATTTTAGTCAGGCAAATGAATACTTGATTAAGTGCGGCAAAACGCCGATTGAATGGTAATGTCTTTTTATTCTTGATTTTTTATACACGGTCTGTATAATTGGAAAAGTTTTATTGCCCTAATAGTCTAGTGGTAAAACACGTCCTTGGTAAGGACGAGTCGCAAGTCCGATTCTTGCTTAGGGCACCAGAAATTCATCATCTATTTTGCGTTTGTTTAATTTTACTCAGGTTGTGTATGTCTAATACACGCCCATCGTAAAATTTGCACAATCCGCAATATCTAATAAATTTCTGGCACCCTGTGGGCACCATCCGCTTTACATTAAAATAAAACAATCGCTGGTGGGCGGTTGTTTTCTATCTTTTTTATTTACATTGCACGTAATAAATATCCACGGCGGAACATACAGCGGCGGTATGCACCAACGGTGCGTGATGAACTGTTGCGGGGAACAGACATCAGGCTGCGCTGGCCAACGTCACGGTATTCATTTGACTGAAACGTCACCCAAAGACCATCCCAATCAGGCATCATTGCAGACTGGTTCGGGGATAATAATTTCGCCAGGCGGGAACGTGGCTGGTGCGAAGGGCGGTCAATCCCAAGGCACGATTTATGATCACGGACAAATTGTTCCGTGGTGACCGCTTCGTTTTCCCAATTCAGAACAGTGGCGTCATCTATGCTGCCACCGTTGACAGATGCGCACGATGATAAAATTATACAAAAAAGAAGATTTAGAATTTTTATTCTCATATTTCATATTATAATTTAATTGCTTTAATGGGGCAATAGTTTTTATAATATAAAAAAAAGAGAGAAAGGACAATAGTATGGCTGTGTCGGTTCAGCAATTTATCAAGTTGGCAAATTTTTATAATCAGACTGCTATGTTGATGTCTGCAATTTGTGTGCAAAAAGGCGGAATTGCGTTGGAAAATTATGTTGGGCGATTTTGGGGGGCGGACGTTCTGGAATATGTTGTTGAATATGGACGGCGTTTGATTGCACAGGAAAAAAATCTGTCGCCTGAGATTGTTGCGCTGGTTAATCGGTTCGCTGCACAGTTTGAACGGGTGCGGGATTTGGTGACACCTACGCAAAAGCCGATATATGAAATGACGTTGGAAGAGTTTGAAAAGATTATGAATATTTAAATTTTTATGCTATAAAGTATAAAAGAAAAGGAAAGTAGTATGAAATTGTTCAAAGTTTTGTCGTGGGTTGTGTGTTGTGGAATGCTGGTCGGGTGCCTGCAAGAGGATAAGCCTGTGCAGATTATAGACAATATCACAGTAATAGACGAATTGGTTATAGATGAAAATTCTGTGCCGATTTTTCCAAAAAAAGCGGCTTTGACAACAGATACTGCACGTCGGTTTTCAGTAGAACTGCCAATGCGGTGCGAAGTAGATTGGGATAATCAAAGTGTTGTGTCGGTCGTGCCAGCAGAAAAAATAGAAATGATACGTCTGGGGGTGGGGGACGAATTACCAGAATTGCAGGTGTCTGATTATGATTTCAAGGATTTGACAGTAAAACGGGCGTTGGATAAATTGCTGGAAGGGACAGATATTGCCGTCGTAGAAGATGAACAACTGTATGAAAAGATTACAGGAACAATTTCGTCTGGGGCATTGTCTGATGCGGTCGAGTTGATGGCAAAAATGGGACGTGCGTATTATTCTTATGATGCACATAATGGCGAGTTGCATTTGAAACATCGGGGAAAGTGGCTGATTAAAATGCCACAAGATGAAACAATTATTATGGCGTTGTTGGATGCTATGCACGGGGCAGATATGCGAAATCTGTTGGTGGATTGGCAAGACAAGACGGTTGTGTTCGAAGGTAATTATCAGACAGAAAGAGAAGTCGCAAGAATAATTGCAGATATTTCAGGTAAAAAGTATATGCTGGCCTGGGATATCGATGTGTATCGTGTCTATCCACGAACAGATAATCCGATTGTTTGGATGAATTTGTTGCCGGCATTCGGTGAAAAAAATATCAAGATGTCTATCCCAGGGGTGGTTGGACGTGCGTTGGTTGTGGGACCAGAAATCAACACCAAGACTTTACAGGAATTTTTAGGTCAACAGGCAAATGTTGTTCTTATTTCGCAGGGGACGTTTGCGATACCTAATGGGTGGCAGTCAAGATTTGATATTGGACAATGTGGTCGTGAAGAAAGATTGGAAACAGATTTGGTTATTGGGGCAACCGGTGTTTATGGGGACTTTGGCGGACGTGATAAGATAGATGCAAAAATAGTCTTGCGCACAAGTCAGGGGGAATTAAGTTCGTTTAATATCCCATCAACGGTTGGGGATAACTATGTAATTATCGGAATACCAACACATTCGTTTGTGACAACCCCAGAAACATTGGTGTCGCCGTTTGCAGAATTGGTGGTCTTTATGTCGCCACGGGTTATTTCAATTGTTGATAATGCAAAAGACTTGTCGGGGGCGAACGAGTTGATTGGTGATGCTTTGCGGGATTTTTTAAGGGAATAAGGATTAAGGTCGATGTTTTCAAAACTGGAACGAAAAATTGCTTTTAGATATCTGGGCGCAAAAAAACGGGGCTTTGGTTCTGTGATTTCGTGGGTGTCGCTGATTGGTATTATGTTGGGGGTGGCGACACTGATTGTTGTTATGTCGGTTATGGGTGGTTTTCACGATACTCTGTTGGGACGTATTGTTGGTATGAATGGTCACGTTGTGGTTTATCATCAAGATGGCGCAATTGGGGATTTTGATTTCTTGATAGATAAAATTAAGCAAAACAAGGTTGTCGCAGAACGTGCAACAGGTATTGTGCCAATTGCCGAAGGACAGGTTATGGCAACGGCAAATGGTAATAATACAGGCGCAATGATACGTGGTATTCGTATGTCTGATTTGGCAAAGAAAGCACAGACGGGAACACGGATTTATGGCAAGGATTTGTCTGCAATCGCAGATGGTGAATTGGTTGCAGGGGCATCGTTAACACGTGCGTTAAAAGTGACAATGGGGGACAAGATTTCGTTGGTGTCTGCAAATGCGGCAACGCCAACACCATTTGGTTCAATGCCACGGATTATGGCGTATCCAGTGATGAGTTCGTTCTTTATGGGGATGTATGAATATGATTCTGGGTATATCTTTATGCCATTAGAGACAGCACAAAAATATCTGAATATTGGTAATAGTGTGACGCATATTGACCTGTTCTTGGAAAATCCAGAAGATACAACGCCAGTTGTTGAGAGTTTGGCACGTTTATTGCCAGATGGATTTGTGGTGCGGGATTGGCGGGATTTAAACCGGGGATTTGTTGGGGCGTTGCAGGTTGAATCAAATGTTATGTTCTTAATCTTGTTGCTGATTGTTATTGTGGCGGCATTTAATATTGTGTCGTCGTTGGTAATGCTGGTCAAAGATAAAAACAAAGATATTGCAGTGTTGCGGACATTTGGTGTGTCTCGGAAATCTATGATGAAAATTTTTGTGTTGTCGGGAACGTCAATCGGGGTTATTGGGGCGTTCTTTGGAACAATATTTGGTGTGATTGTTGCAATTTATATTGAACCAATACGACAGTTTTTCCAGTGGTTGACAGGACGGGATTTGTTCCCGGCGGAATTATATTATCTGTCAGAGTTGCCATCAAAGTTGGTGTGGACAGATGTTTTGGGTATTGCCTTAATCGCAGTGTTGTTGGCGTTCTTGGCAACGTTGTATCCGGCCTGGAAGGCGGCAAATACAGACCCGGTAGAGGTGTTGCGAAACGAGTAAAAGGATTGTTTATAAATGGCGAAAATTTTGGATTCTTTGTCAAAAATACAAAGCGCAGATGTGGTTATGTCAGTGCGGGATATTAAACGAACCTTTGTAGAAGGGGGGCAGCCGTTGCATATTCTGAAAGGTGGCGGGTTTGATTTGCATCGTGGCGAGATTATTGCACTGGTTGGACAGTCGGGGTCTGGGAAATCGACGTTGTTGCAGTGTGTGGGGTTGCTGGACCGGCCCAGTGGTGGCAGTATTTTGATAAATGGGATGCCTGTTCATAAAATGGACGAAGATATGCGGACACAGGTGCGCAGAAAAAAAATCGGCTTTGTTTATCAAAGGCATAATTTGCTGGGGGATTTTACGGCGTTGGAAAATGTAATGTTGCCAATGTTGGCAAATGGTATGTCAGAAGATGTGGCAATGGCACGGGCAATGAAGTTGTTGCGGGCGGCAAATGTTGCACATCGTGTGTCACATCGGCCCGGAGAAATGAGTGGTGGTGAACAGCAACGGACCGCCGTCGCACGGGCGTTGGCAAATAATCCTGATATTTTGTTGGCTGATGAACCAACCGGCAGTTTGGATCCGCATAATGCAGAATCTGTGTTTGATTTGCTGATGAGTTTGGTGCGTAAAAATAAAATGGCTATGTTATTCGTGACGCACGATATGAATTTGGCTGCACGGGCAGATAGAACAATTACAATTAGTGATGGAATTGTGCAATAATATAAAAAAGAATAGGAGGGAGTGATGAAAAAGCAGAATAAAAAACAGTATAAGGTTGTGCATACGGTGTCCCAGAAAATATGGGGGTCGTTGGCATTGGTTGCACTGTTTGTTTGCGGTGTTATGGTTGGTATCGGTTTTAGTGCAGACAGAAAGGTAGTTGCAGATGTGGTTGTGGAAAGTCCGCAAGTTGGGTCTGAAATTCGGGCAGAACCAGAAGAAACCTGTCAAATAATAGAAGATTTATTGTTAGAGCGTTTGTATCCAATAGAAAGTCAAGATGTATCCGCACACCAAGAAAATATGGCAGTTTATGAAAAGTTGCTGAGAGCAGGTTGTGAAGAAAATAGTCAGAAATATCGTGATGCGTTTAATCGTGAAAGTGAAATTGTAGCGGTGTTGAAACAGTCTGAAATTCCACAGGCAACCTGTGAACAGATAGAATATTTATTAAATTCTCAGTTGCCATCAGCAAGTGGTGATTCAGAATATCGTATAAGACGTGCGAAAATTTATGCGAATTTGTCAGAACGTGGTTGCCCAGAAAACACTGCAAGATATGTTGAGTTGGCAAAGCAGGAATTGGAAATTGCACGTGCGCTGGAAGATGATGAATTTGAAAACGATGAAACGATAGAGGTTGTCGAAACATACAAACGTTTGAATATGCAGGCGGCGGCCGAAGAAATTTTTGAAACTGCAAAAAAATTAACCAATCCTGCAATAGACTTTATTTTGGAAGTGGAAAAAATCATAAATGAACAATAGGAAAAAATAATGAAAAAAATATTTTTAGTGCTGGGATGTTTGGTGTCGATAAATGCGTTTGCAGATGATGCAAAGCCTGTATCTGATACCACAACAACAGAAGTCAAGGAAGTCGCAGATGTTGAAGTGGCAACAGAGGCGGTCGTGACACCGGCAACTGTTGCGGTGCGATTGACCTGTAATGAAATTCAGGCGAAAATTACGGAATTGGCACTGGTTGCAAATCCAGATGACGAAGTAATTGCAGAATTGACCAAGTTAAAGGCGGATTATCGTCGGTCGTGTGCCAGACGGGCCGCCGCACGTCGAACAACCGCATCATCACGTGTTGTGATAGAGGTGGCACCAGCCGAGGTGGAACAAAAGCCAGAAGAGCAGGTCGTGGTCGCCGAAGTAGTTGAGGAAACCCCAGCCGTGCCAGAATTAAGCCCAGAAGAAAAAGCAGCGGCAGAATTAGCAGAATTAGAAAAACAAGTGGAACAGGAATTAGCAAATTTGGATGCAGGACTGTGTGCCGATGGGACAAAACCAAACAAGTTTGGTTGTTGCGGTGATGAATTATTCAAGGATTTGGGAAATGCTGTTTTTGCGTGTTGTCCACGAAATGATAATAAAGCGGACTGTTTCCCGCCGTTGAAATAAGATTTAATATGTTATATAAGGGTGCTTGGCAATGGCTGAAAAAGGAATCTGTATGAAAAAGAATCTTTGTTCGTGTTTATACGTGGTAATTGCATTTGTGGTTGGTTTTTTGTTGGGTATGTGGACCTATGCCAGTCGTGATGCATTGACGCCAAGTGATATGCCAATGTGTGATGGTGGGGCGCATCCCGATAAATACGGTTGTTGCCCAGGCGAGGTTTATACCGATATGGCAGATTTAGGGTTTAACTGTTGCCCAGAAATTGGTGGCGATTGTTTCCCACCACTGAGATAAAATTATAATAGTATCTTGTCTGGGGTGGGGTTATTTACCAAGGCATAATTGTCCAAAGGTTTTATCTAGGACTTCGTTGGTTGTTATTGTGCCAAGGATTTTTCCAATCGCATCAGATGCACGACGTGTGTGTTCGGCAAAAATATCGTAATTTTCCCCGGAATCAAGTGCGGATCTTAGTTCTTGGTGGGCGGTTTCAAGTAATTGTTTAGTGCGACTGTTGATTGTTAGGGTGTTTTCAGAAGCGTCAAATAAATTATGTATTTTGCTTTTTAATGTTTCTAATAGGGTGTCCATTCCGTGACCCGTCTTGGCAGATACATATAAACCAAATTCGTTGTCGCACTTGCTGATTGTATCGCATTTGTTTATGATGTTTATGCTGTTGGGTGGGGAAAGTCTGGATTCGTCAATGTGGTATAAAGGTATGTTTTCCGGCGTATAGACCCGCAAAACAATGTCTGCATTTTCTATTTCGTCTTTTGTTTTTTCTATGCCAATCGATTCTATTTCATCGTCTGTTTCACGCAAGCCCGCCGTATCAGACAAATTAACCATATACCCATCAAGGTCCAATGTCGCAGATATTACATCACGGGTTGTGCCAGCAATATCAGATACAATGGCACGATTGGTTCCAACAAGATAGTTAAATATGGATGATTTCCCAACGTTTGTTTCGCCAACCAGCGCAATGTTTATTCCGCCACGAATGGCACGTGATGCTTTGTATCGATTCAGGGCATTGTTAATTTCGGAATACAGTTTTTGTGTGTGACGATAGATTGTGTCGTTAATATTAGATGGTAAATCATCTGAATTATAATCTAGTATTGCCGCAGCATAGGCTGATATTTCAATCATCTGTTCACGCCAGGTATTATAAATTTCACTGTCGTGACCAAGCATAGAACGCAATGCGTGTTTTCTTTGTTGGTCGGTTTGGGCATCTAATAAAGCCGCCAGACCATCGACATCCGCCAAATCCATTTTGTTATTATAAAATGCACGACGTGAAAATTCGCCAGGTTCTGCCATACGCATTCCCAATGACGCTAAATATTCAAAGACCTTGTTTATTACAGCCGGCGCACCGTGCGTATGTAATTCGATAACATCCTGACCGGTAAAACTGTGCGGGGCAGAAAAATAAATTGCCAAACACTGGTCGATTAGTTCATCTGTGCTATCGGTCAGATTACAAAAATATGCGTGACGATTTTGAAATTCAGATTTTTTTATAAATTGGGCAAACGTTCTTGATAAATTATTACCAGATATGCGAATTACTGCAACGCCGGCTTTGCCGTGGCCAGATGATAATGCAAAAATTGTGTCGTGATTATTCATTTTATTTACTTCTTATTTATTTCCGCTTATTTCCTTTAACGCCAATGGGACCAGTTTGGACACGTCTGCGGTTGGATTTTGATTTACCAACTTCTGCGCCATTTCAATTATATCCAGTCGGCGATAGCCCAACGCTTCCAATGCCATTAACAAATCAGGCAATGCCGACGATGCCCCCACCGTATCTGGGGTCGGCGCAAACAACGATGCCGACACCCCACCAACCTTTCCTTTTAATTCGACAATGATTTTTTCGGCCATTTTCTTACCAACACCAGGTGCTGTTGCAATCGTCTTGGCGTCACCGGTCGCAATTGCAGACATCAACATATCAGAATTTATCGTCCCTAAAATTGCCAATGCAACCTTTGGTCCGACCCCTGAAACACCCGTTAGCATATTAAATAAATTTTGTCCCGCCAGACTTGTGAACCCAAACAAGCGAATTGAATCTTCACGCACAACTGTTTCAATCCACAATTCAATTGTCGATTTATGTGTCAAATATTCTGCCGTATAGACCTTATACCCAACACCATTTACCAATAAAATCACAAATCCGTCACCAATATAGTCAACTATGCCTTGCAATTTCCCAATCATTTGCTATCCTTTTGGGGTAATTTTAATCTAAATAAATAAAAAGGTCAAATATGATTGGACACAGTAAATGGCATAATATCCAACACAAGAAAGGTGCTGCCGACGCTGCACGCAGTGGATTATTTACAAAATTGGCACGTGAAATTACAATGGCGGCCAAACTTGGCGATAAAAACCCAGACAACAACCCTCGTCTGCGCCTGGCAATTTTAACAGCCCGTAAAAATTCTATGCCAAATGACAATATCAAACGTGCAATCGACAAGGCGTTTGGTTCAAATACAGAAAATTACGAAGCAGTTCGCTATGAAGGCTATGGTCCAGGTGCAGTGCCAGTTATTGTAGAGGCGCTGACCGATAATCCACGTCGCACAGTTCCTGAAATTCGTAATATTTTTGCCAAGAACGGCGGTAATATGGGTGAAGAAGGCAGTGTTGTATTTATGTTCACACGTGCCGGTCAAATTATGTATCCTGCATCCATCGGTAAAACCGAAGACGAAATGATGGAAATTATTATGGATGCAAATGCCGACAATCTGGAAACAAGTGAAGAAGGCTTTATCATAACCACAAAGCCCGAAGACTTTATCACTGCCCAGAAAATTTTGGCGGATAAACTTGGTGAACCAGAACAGGCCGAATTAACCTGGTTGCCAAATATGCCAATGGATTTAGATGACGAAGCATATGCCAAAATCGAAAAATTGGTTGATGCTTTGGATGCAAATGATGATGTGCAGAAGGTATTTACTGCCGCTGCCTAAATCTAAATTAAATATAATAATTCATCTGCGAACAGTGCCGTCCCCTTATGTCACTTATGGACACTGCGGGGACGGCGCTGTCCGCATCTAAATCATTCTATTTAATTTCATTTAGTTGTTGGTAATTCATCTGTGAACAGTGTCGTTCCCTTATGTCACTTATTGGACACTGCGGGGACGGCACTGTCCGCATCTAAATCATTCTATTTAATTTCATTAAAATATGATTCCTTGCGTTTGGTCTTTTGGGCTTTTTGTGATATAATTTATCACTATGGCACAGGATAAGTATATTTCAGTAAATAAAAATGTTAGTGGTTTTTCGTTCGCAAATCTGGGGCTGTTCACGGGTTTCGCAGACGGTATTTATAATGCGGTTTATTCGCTGGTTTTGCTGGAAATTTTTCGGTCGTCCGCAATTGTCGGTGTGTATGTGGCGTTGTATTCTGTGTTCTGTTTTGTGGTTGGGTTGTTTGCAAATGAAATATTTCGTCAGTTCTCAAAAGTAAGGGTTTTTTATTTTGTGTTGCTGATGATGGCGGCGTGCTATGCGATGATGAGATTTTCTATACTGCCACGCACGTTTATTATATTGGATTATACAACAGGTGTTGCGATTACTTTGTCGGGTATGCTGATTCCGTTGTTTATGTCTGATTTTTCAAAAAATATTGGTATGGCACGACTGAATGCACGGTATCATTTGTGGTTAAATGTTGGGGCCTTGTTTGCGCCAATGGTGGCGGTTTTTATTGCAGGGTTATTTGATAACAGGGCGGCCTTCTTTGCGTCGGCGGTGATTTATTTTGCGGCCTGGTGGTTGTTCAAGTTCTTTGGAATAGTGCAACAGGATAAAAAAATTAAACCGGTCAACCCACGCAAGACGTTTCGGGCATTGTGGAAAAATACGCTGGCGTTCTTTCGCCTGCCGGGGATGTTGCGGGCGTATGTGATAAATTTTGGTTATTATTCTTTGCGGGCGATGCGGGTGCTGTATGTGCCGATTTTGGTAATCGAAAACGGTTTTGATAAAGGTGTCTTGGGCTGGGTTTTGACGTTGGGAATTATTCCGTATTTATTGCTGAGCGAGGTAATGGGACGGGCCGCACGCAGGTTTGGTAAGACAATATGGCTGGTGTTGGGGTTCGGGTCGTTTGCAGTGATGTCAGTGTTGGCAACATTTATGACAGGCGTGCCGTTGTTGATAATCTTTGTTGCGTGGCAGATTTCAGGGGCGTTGATGGAATCTGTGCACGATTTGTTGTTCTTTGATGGGACAAAAAAGACACAGCAAACCAAATTCTATGGCGTTTTCCGCACCAGTTCAAATCTGCCAAATGTTATTGCGCCAATATTGGGGGCGGCAGTTATTGCTTTGTTTGGAACAACGGCCGCAGTCTGGGGCGTGACGGCGGTGGTCGGGGTGTTTAGTGTCGCAATACTGTTGGTGCGCCCCAGATAACAAATTTATTGCATTTTACTATCTTTGCTTGTATGATTTCCCATAGAAATAAAGGGGAAAAATATGGCAAAAAAAGAAGCCGTGAAAGATAGCGGATTGGCTGCAAAAAATCCAGCACTGGAATCTGCGTTGGCACAAATTCAAAAGCAATTCGGTAAAGAAGCAATTATGAAAATGGGTGATGGCTCGCAACAGAATATCGAAGCGATTTCGTCGGGGTCTTTGGGGTTGGATATTGCGTTGGGGATTGGTGGATATCCAAAGGGACGTATCGTTGAAATTTATGGACCAGAAAGTTCGGGTAAAACAACGTTGGCATTGCACGCAGTTGCAGAATCACAGAAAAAAGGTGGAACGTGTGCATACATAGACGCAGAAAATGCGCTGGACCCAAGTTATGCAAAAAAGTTGGGCGTTGATGTTGCAAATCTGATTATTTCACAGCCTGATTCAGGGGAACAGGCGTTGGAAATCGCAGATACTTTGATTAAGTCTGGGGCGGTTGATGTCGTGGTTATCGACAGTGTGGCGGCCCTGGTGCCAAAGGCAGAATTAGAAGGTAATATCGGCGATTCTTTTGTTGGAACAACTGCACGCTTGATGAGTCAGAGTTTGAAAAAATTAGCAGGGTCTGTTTCACGCAGTAATACATTGTTAATCTTTATTAACCAAATTCGTATGAAAATTGGTGTGATGTTTGGTAATCCTGAAACAACGTCAGGTGGTAATGCGTTAAAGTTCTATGCGTCGGTGCGTCTGGATATTCGTCGCACAGGGCAAATCAAAGACAAGGAAAATATTATCGGTAATGAAACACGTGTCAAAGTGGTAAAAAATAAAGTTGCGCCACCATTCCGCACGGTCGATTTCAAAATTATGTATGGTGAAGGTATTTCAAGAATTAGTGAAATACTTGATATGGGGGTCAAATATGATTTGATTGAAAAAGCCGGCAGTTTCTATTCTTATAATAGTGAACGTATGGGACAGGGCGAAGCAAATGCACGTCAATGGTTAAAGGACCATCCAGAAGCACAACAGGCTTTGTTGGATAAGATTATGGCACGGGCGTCCGGTATCGCCGAAGAAATGACAACAGGTCCAATCGATGAAGAGGAGGATGCAATGACAGAAGTTGATGAATAAAATAATACCCCAGTCTGTGGCTGGGGTAATTTTATAAAATTAGAATAAAAAAAGGATTTGTTATGAATTTTCAGCGTATGTGGGCAATGACGCAGATTGTTGTAGAAGGGCATATTTTAAATTGGTTCTGGCGGGACAGAAAACACAGAAGGGCCGTGCGAAGTGCTGTGATTGAACGGGTTATCCCAAAATATTTTGAAAGATATTTACCAGCCGCCGCCGCAATCAAGGAACGGCCAGTTGTAAATAATGATGAAAATGACAAGATTTTTACTCTGTGGTTGCAGGGCGAAGAAAATGCACCAGAATTAGTTAAGGCCTGTTTTAGAAGTGTGCGCAGACACTGTAAGCAGGAATTGGTGGTGTTAGATGAAAAGACGGTGTTCGATTATATTTCGTTGCCAAAGGAAATTATGAAAAAGCGCAAGGCGGGTAAAATTTCACACGCACATTTCGCAGATATTTGTCGTGTCGAATTGCTGTATAATCACGGGGGATATTGGTTGGATTCAACGGGTTTCGTGACAGCACCAATTCCAGATTGGATTGCAAATGAAGATTTCTTTGTTTATATGGCCGGACAAAACGTCGGCAGTCCATACAGTTATATGCAGAACTGTTTTATTCGTTCACGCAAAGGGGCGTATTTGTTGGATGCCTGGCGGGCGATGATGTTGGAATACTGGAAAAACGAAAATGGGCCGTTTGATTATTTTATGCACCAGTTATTGTTCAAGACAATGGTTCATAATGACCCACGGGCAAAAAAGTATTTTGAAAAAATGCCACACGTTGACCAAGATCCTACGCACGCATTGTGGTGGGATTGGCACGATAAACCTTTTAACAAAGATGAATTTGACAAGGTGACAAGTGGGGCATTCTTTCAAAAAACAACCTATCATCAGGCGAAAAATCCAAAGCCGGGGACCGTTGCAGCAGAAATGTTGAAAATGTAAAAAAAAGGATATTCTATGCCGGTTGTATCTGTGATAATTCCTGTGTATAAGGTGGAAAAATATCTGCGCAGATGTTTGGATAGTCTGGTTGCACAGACGTTCCAAGATTGGCAGGCGGTTTGTATAGATGATGGCAGTCCAGATAGGTCGCCGGCAATACTGGATGAATATGCCCAGAAAGATGCACGAATAAAGGTTATTCATAAACAAAACGCCGGTGTGTCGGCGGCACGTAATGATGGCATAAAAAATGCAGATGGGCAGTTTATTCATTTTCTGGATGCTGATGATTGGATTGACCCAGAATATTTTCAGGCAATGCTGACATTGGCACTGGATTCGGGGGCCGATATGGCGGTGTCTGGGTTCGTTAGTGATAACAAATATACAAAACCAATTGTCTATAAAAATGTTAGGTTGGTGCGGGGGATTGTTGATAAGTTGTGGTTGACGTATGCGCTGACGGATTCTTATGTTTGGCGGTATTTGTTTAGAGCGGATTTTATTAAAAATAATCAGTTGGTGTTTGATACAAATCTGATTGCCCAGGAAGATACTTTGTTTGTTCTGAACGCAATTGCAAAATCAAATGCAGTGGTTAGTGTGCCGTGGGTAAATTATCACTATATGTTTAATGAAAATTCAGCATTGAATTGTCGAGATGCTCAACATCACGCCAAGGTCAAGGCGCAATATAAAATCGGTAAGCAATATCGCTATCAGTTCGCAAAAAAACACAAGGTGTTATGGTTGTGGCGTATGCGTAAAATTATTAACTTTTTCAGATAATGGGGGATAGTGTTATGCCAGCAATTTCTGTGATAATTCCAATCTATAAGGTAGAAAAATATCTGCGCAGATGTTTGGATAGTGTGAAAAATCAGACTTTTTCAGACTGGGAAGCGATTTGTGTTAATGACGGCAGTCCTGATAATTGTGCGGAAATCTTGGATGAATATGCAAAAATAGACGGACGTTTCAAAATCGTGACCAAGGAAAATGGGGGGCTGTCTGATGCAAGAAATGCCGGTATGGATGTTGCCACGGGGGACTATATTTTGTATCTGGATAGTGATGACTTTATTCATCCACAGACAATGGAAATTGCATATTCGTTTGCGTTGCGTGATGGGTCGGATATTGTGTCGTTCACATATGACAGAATTTACAGGCCACAGTTGATGGTGCGCCATTTCTTGGGGATGGATACTGATAATGTTGTGCCACGACGCTTTGATAAAAAATATAATCTGGCAAAAATTAAATCACGTGTGACAGATGATATTTATCAGTATGCGACTGAAAAAACACATAATGCAAATGCAGAAAATAAAAAGTGGCTGATTAAGCATTGTCAGGTGTGGAAGAATTTATATCGGCGTGATTTAATTGCAGATATTCCATTTATAAAAGGTATCTTGTTCGAAGATTTCCCGTGGTGGAGTCGGGTTATGTTGCGTAATCCACGCACTACGATTGTGCCATTGCCGTTGTATTTTTAT
The DNA here is from genome assembly GCA_017471805.1 of Alphaproteobacteria bacterium. GTDB lineage: Bacteria > Pseudomonadota > Alphaproteobacteria > Rs-D84 > Rs-D84 > Enterousia. Next base: position 40,275 of record JAFURS010000040.1, on the reverse strand, counting down.
ATTCCTAATTTTGGTGGTATCGTTTTAGGGGAAAAGCAACTGCGGATTATGAAAAGTCTGTGTGTTGGTATCGAAGATGCATATCGGGCGTATTGTGAAAATGCATCGCCGTATCAGATGGAAAAGTGGTCCAGGAATTTTCAATGGTATTTCATCGCAAAGGCGTTTAGTAAAATTAAATACATTGACAGTAATGATGACCTGGGCCAGGCAAGGGCGGCATTGCAAAATCTGGAAAGAATTGGTGCGTTGGACAGGCCACCGCAAAAGTGGGCAAAAAAAATCCGGGCAAAAATTTGTGATTTTATTAAGTCGTGTAAGTATGAATAAAAATCCCCAATTTGGGGATTTCTTGTTTGTGTTTATTTTTCAAATTCGCATTTGTCAGGAAAACGTTCGGCAAGAAATTTTGCGTTGTTTTGCAATGTCGTATCGTCTGTATCACGTGAATCATTTATGCAAAATGTTGGGGCGTGTAATAATGAACTGCGTGCGGATTGGGCATCTGTGCAATAGACAGGGGATTTCTTTATTGCCCTGGTAAATATTGTGTTATAGATAAAATCGGTTATTTTGTGACGTGAATGTTTGCGGGCACGGGAATGTATGAATTTTGCCCGGCCTGTGGTTAAATCATACAGGTTGAATATCCAACGTTGGATTTCGTTATTTGTGCGAAATTTGTTGCGAATTTGGCGGTCTATTAAACCAGTCAACATTGGGTGATTGCGACATTCGGTCCAGGTGGATTTGAAATATGGGTCAATGCCGTGTGATGGACGATATTTATAGACGTCGTGGTCAAATATCTTGTTGATTAGTTGGGCGGACAGTATCAGGGTTTGGGTGTATTCATCAACGTGGGTCATCCATTCTCCAATGTTTTTGCTGCGGCCGGAATGATTACTGAATAAAACACGGGCACGATTTTGTGCGTCGTAAAAGAAGTCTGGTGTCAATGGACGGTTGAAAAACATATCGTCGTTCATCAGTAAAAAACGTTCTGATAATTCAGAAATGTTTGGAATGCACATCTCTATCGCTGTGGCGTTAAAGGTTGGCAGTGCGTCCGCAGGAATTATTTGTTCGTGCGGGATAATTGTAATTTTTGGGTGATTTGTGTTCAACCATTTGGGAACCTGATTAAATCCAGTAATGATATAAATATGATTTACCCACGGGGCGTATTTGGCAACACTGCGCAATGAATACCTGAATTCGCCATTGTCACGCCAGCGGGCAGCAATGGCGGCATCAGAATATACAGGACGTTCGCCCTTGACAATTTCAAGCCATTTGTCTTTTTGTGTTCGCCAATTGTCGTCGTTATCGTCAACCCACAGGTAGACAATGTCTATTTTTTCGTGCATATTTTATATCCCTGATTTAATAAAACGTTGTGGTATTTTTACAACGGGTTTTAGTCCCAACATACCAGGTTTATCCAGTGCATAAATAGGACGGAATATACGTTGCATAATGCGGGCAATTTTTAACCATTTTTCATCACGGGGGTGGCGGTCTGTGACGGCGTTAATTGTGCCGTTGCCACGACGTTTTAGGTGGTTAACCCAATCGGGACCACGGTTGGCGGCCTTGGTCACAAGCATATCCATATCAACAGCACCAAAGTGTAATAAATATAAATTTGGGTCAATGTGAAAGTTGTGGCCGTTTATGCTGTGAAAGCCACTGCCCCAACGGACAGGACGATTTATTACAACAGGCTTGGTATAGCGTGTGGATAACAGGGCATATGAACGTTGGGATAAAAATGGTTTGGATGTGTCAAGTGTCTGTTCTTTTTTAAGATGCTGACCAATGTCCAATCCCAATCCGGATAATGTTGTTTTTATTTTTCGGGTTGATAAATACTCAGACAGTGTTGTGTTCAGCGCAGGGTCAACAATTAAAAATTCATCACAGTCACAACCGATTACAATGTCGTATCCATTGGCAAATAATTTTTCTGCTAAATCAGACATCAGGCCGATACGGTATTTGTCGCCAGTGCTGCGTGACATATCGGTGTGGGGTAATTTTGTTATGTGGGCAGAACCAGAATTTTCAGGGATGTCTTGGTCGGTGCCGTCAAGGTAGATATATAAATTTTCAGTTCCAATTTGGTCGCCGTAATACTTTATCCAACGGGATAAAAAGAATTCGTCGTTTCGGGCCATCGTTATTGCAGCAATTCGTTTGGTCATAGGCTTATATTCCTTCGATAAATAATTTGTATAGGGCGTGATGAAGTCGGCGTATGAAAATTTTTACAGGATTGCGTGTAAGCAGGTTGTCGATATATTTCATCCCGTAAATTCGTGTCGCAGACGCAAGGATTGCAATGCGGGTTTCATCAGGTATATGGTTCAAAATGTATAATAGTTGCCCACCCAATGCGCCGTGGTTGCGGGAAAATGCAACACGCTTCAAAAATGGCATCTTGTTCTTATACAGTTTTTTGACTTTGTTATACACACCACGTCCAGCCATAGTGTAAAGGCATTGCCAGGTCAGATTGTGTTCAATGATGCCCTTGGAAAATCCTTGTTCGTATCGGCTGGTAATTTCGCCCTTGGATTTTAATTTAGTAATGGAGCGCATAAATGTGTCAAACCAGTCGGATAAAAATACAGTGCAACACGTGCCGATAAACCAAGACTGAATATGTGGGTGGTGTTTGTGTGGATTGGCGACCAATCCAAATGCATCGCATCCCAGTGATTCCATTTTTTCCAGGTATGGGGCAATGTCATATAGTGGCCCATAGACAGAATCATTTACCAGATAGACGTATTCGTATTCGGACAGTGTTAAGTTTTGTGCCGCCCAGGTGTATGCACGCTTGTATGAGCCAAAGTCATATTCTCCGTGGCGAATGCCAGATGTGTAAAGGCAATATGGGGCAAGTTTTTCAAGTTCTGAATCAGAACAATCACAATCCATAACCAAGACAATATCACCGTGTTCTGATAAAGATTTTGTGTAATGAATCAGTGCTGGGTCAATCACGCCAGATTTATCATAGCCGGCAAATAAAAACAAACGTTTGTGTTTCATATTTTATAATGTATATGATTTTTATTGCTTTTGCAACAAAGGCTTTATAACAGAAGATAACACCCCAGGTTGGGGTGTTATTTTTATTCTTCGGTGTGCTTTTTTAGTTTTTTACGGGTGTTGCTGTCCAGTTCACGCTTGCGCAGGCGAATTGTTGTCGGTGTGACTTCGACTAATTCGTCGTCAAGGATATAGGACAGGGCCTCTTCCAGGGAAATGCGACGTGGTGGGGCCAAGAATAGTTTTTCATCAGCCGTGACCGAACGCATATTGGTTAATTCTTTGCCCTTTATCGGATTAACTTCCAGGTCGTTTTCTTTGCTGTGTTCGCCGATAATCATACCAGAATATACTTCTGTTTGAGGGTCGATGAATAATGTGCCACGTGGTTGCAAATTAAATAATGCATATGTCGCAGCAGAGCCTTTTTCCATCGAAACTAATACGCCTGGGCGGTATTGTTGAATTGCACCACGGTATGTGTCGTATTTATCAAAAACACGGTTCATAACACCTGTGCCACGGGTGTCTGTGCGAAATTCTGACAGATAACCAATCAGACCACGTGATGGGGCGGAAAATACAATGCGGGTTTTGCCACCACCTGATGCCTTCATTTCTGTGATTGTAGCCTTGCGCTTGGTCATTTTTTCGATTACAACACCAGAAAATTCATCGTCAACGTCGATAACTACGTCTTCGATTGGTTCTAAGCGGTTGCCGTTTTCGTCTGTTGTTGTGACAACACGTGGACGGGAAACAGATAATTCAAAACCTTCACGGCGCATCGTTTCAATCAAAATCCCAAGTTGTAATTCGCCACGACCAGATACTTCAAAGGCTTCGTTGTTTTCACTTTGCTCAACACGCAGGGCAATGTTTGTTTCGGCTTCTTTGAACAGGCGTTCGCCAATCATACGAGATGTTAATTTTTTACCAGATTTACCCGCCAATGGTGATGTGTTCACAAAAAACGTCATCGTCAGGGTCGGTGGGTCAATTGGCATCGCAGGAATTGGTTCGGTGACAGATGGATCACACAAGGTGTCCGCCACAGTCGCTTTGGAAAAGCCCGCTACTACAACAATGTCGCCCGCAGATGCAGATTCTCGTGAAATCTTTTCAACACCACGGTGTTCAATGATTTTTGTAATCTTGGCATTTTCAATAAATTCGCCGTTGCGGTTGATTGCCTTGACCGATTGACCAACACGGACCGTGCCGGATTCAATCTTGCCAGTTAAGATACGACCAACATAAGGGTCGGCTTCTAGGGTTGTGGCAAGCATTGTAAATGGTGCGTCTAACTGGCAACGGGTCCCACCACAGTCAGGGGCAGGAACGTGGTCAATAATCAGTTGAAACAGTGGTGTTAAATCTTTGTGTTCGTCGTTCAGGTCACGCACCGCCCAACCGTCACGACCAACAGAATATAAATACGGGAAATCAAGTTGCGAGTCGGTCGCACCCAGTTTATCAAACAGGTCAAATGTTTCAGATAAAACTTCGTCAGGGCGGGCGTCGCCACGGTCAACCTTGTTAATGCAGACAATCGGACGCAGGCCTAGTTTTAATGCCTTGGATAATACAAATTTTGTTTGGGGCAGGGGACCTTCGGCACTGTCGACCAATAAAACAACCCCGTCAACCATCGATAAGATACGTTCAACTTCGCCACCAAAGTCAGCGTGCCCAGGTGTGTCAACAATGTTAATCTTGTATTCGCCCCACTGAATAGATGTGGGTTTGGCAGAAATTGTTATGCCACGTTCACGTTCAATGTCGCCACTGTCCATAACACGTTCGTCAACACGTTCGTTGTCACGAAATGTGCCGGCCTGTTTTAACATATTGTCAACCAATGTGGTCTTGCCGTGGTCAACGTGCGCAATAATTGCAATGTTGCGTATCTTCATTTGTATTTCCCTATGATTTTTGTTGTCGGGATATGGTATAACTAAAAATATGAATTTTCAACTTTTTTATGCATAAATATTGACATTTGTTTGATTTTGTCTATATTTGTAGGTGTGAGTGTTATAAAGAGATAATAAAAGGAGGCAAAATGATGGTGCAGAAGTTCACAGAGCAAGATGTTCGTTTGGCGATAAAGCGGGGCTTTGAAAGTTTGGTTTCTTTGTTTCGTGCCGAATTAAGAAAGAATTGGAAACGCACGGCGGTTGATAAACGCTATGCTGCGGGTCGTTCAATGGTTCAATTGCGTAATATTGCAAAAAATCCAGATGAACATTTTTCACGCAGTAAAACCTGGCAGGCCTGGCAGGGGCGTGCAGATGCCTGGGTCAAGGAAAATAATGTTGCCCCAGAAGATGCGCAGTTTGCGTTCTATATTGTTCACGGTCCGGCCGAAGTAGCATTGGGCAAGATGGATGGATTCTTTGGGGCGGTAAAAAACGGTGATTTACATTCAGAGTTTTATAATTTATGTAATTCTGTTCAGCGTTGGGAATATGGACGCACGTCCAAGGATGCAACAATTCAATGTGCGGCAAATGTGGATGCGGAAAAAATTATTGCGCAATCACAACGTTTGGTTGCATTGGCCCAGGTAGAATCTGCAAAACCAGTTATGAAACAAGTAAAGCAGTTTATGTATGACATAAAATATCAACGATAGGGGTAAAAAATGATAGATTATGATGCAACATTAATAAAGATTAAGCAAACTGCAGAAGTTTATTTGGCAATTAAGTCTGCGTTCACATCCTTGAAGGGGTTGTCGGAAAATTCGTTGGAAAAACAATATTATCAACGATATGAAAAGGATGTTCAGGGTGCAATGGGGAAATTAGATGCCTTGATAAAAGCACCTAAAAAATCGCTGGCAGAATATGCCAAATGCAAAGAAGGAATTTCGGATGCAATTATTGCAGATGTAGAACCAATTTTTTCGGCGTCGGGCGACCACGATTTGTATGTTCAATTCTATAATATTTCTGTATATATTGACCATTGGATTACAGACGGAAAGAATGAAATTCAGGGCAAAAAAATTGTCGCCGAGTCACGACGCTTGAATAATATATTAGAATTACAAAATTCAAATATGTTTGTTCGACCATTTAAGAAATTTTTTCAAAAGTTTCAACGATAAAAAAACGCCCAAACGGGCGTTTTTTTGTTAGTGCTTTCCACCAATCTTGGTGCGACCACCCATCAGTGGTTGCAAGCATTTTGGAATGTTCACAGAACCGTCTGGGTTTTGGTGGTTTTCAATCACTGGCACAATTGCACGTGGCAATGCAATGCCGGTGTTGTTCAATGTCGCACAGAAACGCATTGAACCGTCATTTGCACGGAAACGTGTGTTTGTGCGACGGGCCTGGAATTGGCCAATCGATGAACAAGAACCTAATTCACGGTATGTGTTTTCACTGGGGAACCAGGCTTCGACGTCGTGCATTTTGACCTTGTTAAAGCCCATATCACCAGTGCAGGCGGCAATAACACGGTATGGTAATTCCAAATCAGCCATCACGTCACACAGATTGTTTAATAAATGTTCGTGCATTTCATCAGATTGTTCAGGTGTGCAATAGATGTATTGTTCGACCTTGTTAAATTGGTGTATGCGCACGATTCCACGGGTGTCACGACCGGCGGCACCCGCTTCTTTGCGGAAACAGGGCGAAAAGCCTGCGTATTTAATCGGTAAATCTTTTTCGTTCAAAACTTCATCACTGTGCAGGGAATTTAAGATGATTTCCGCAGTGCCTGCCAGACAACGGTCGGTGTCGGTTAACATAAATACGTCGTTTGCCATAACCGATTGGTCGGTGCCTTTGAAATGGCCGGCGTCAAAGATTGTTTGGGGCTTTGTAATAGATGGACAATTTACAAATGTAAAACCACGGGACATCAGTTTCTGTAATACATATGTTTGAATCGCCAGTTCCAGTTCGGCGGCTTCGCCAAACAGGGCGTAAGTCCGGGTGCCACAGATAGATGCAATCTTTTCAGGTTTCCACCAACCGTTCATTTCCAGTAATTCCCACTGGGGACGTGGGGTAAAGTCAAATTCACGTGGGGTGCCAACACGACGAACTTCGACATTTTCGCTGTCGTCACGGCCAATCGGGGCATCCGCAGATGGAATTTGTGGCACACGGTGCAACAGGTCGTCTAGTTGAGCCTCTTTATCAGCCAGTTCCGCCATATCGTTTGCAATTTCATTCGCAATTTCTTTGGATGCGGCAATCAAAGGTGCTTTGTCCGTGGCGGTTGGTATTTCACGTGTGATTTTATTTTTTTCGGCGGTCTTGGACTGGGTAATTGTTTTTAATTCACGAACACGGGCGTCCAGGGCCAAAATTTCGTCTGTGTAATCTTCGAATCCTTTTAATTCGCAGGCCTTTTTTACTGCGTCTGGATTTTCACGAATAAATTTCATATCCAACATTGTTGTCTTCCTTGGTTAATTTTTATTTATAATGATAATAGGTTCTAGTAAAAAAATTGCAAATGATTTATTCCCCAACCGGGGATGAATATGCAGATGAAAAATATGCAAATTTTGTTGACATATCAGTTGGTATTATAAAGCACTTTTAATCTTAATGCAATATTTTCATTGTGCGGTTTTTGTTTGCGTGAATTTATGCCTTGTGTTATGCTGGGGCAGGTAAAGGAAGGTAAATTATGTATGATGTTATTATTTTAGGTTCAGGTCCCGCAGGTTTAACAGCGGCATTATATACCGCACGGGCAAATAAAAAAACATTAGTTCTGGGGGGCGATAGATTGGGGGGACAGACCGCAGGAATTGCAGTATTGGAAAATTATCCAGGTTGGGCCGGCAGTGGTCTGGAATTGGCACAATTTATGCAAAAACAGTGTGAAACATTTGGGGCAGTGGTGGATTTTGTGTCTGCAAAAAATGTTTCAGGTAATGCACAAGATGGGTTTGTCGTTGTGGCTGATAATGGCACGGAGTATCGTGCACGCACGGTTATTATCGCAACAGGGGCCAGTCCCAGAAAGTTGGAAATCGAAGGCGCACGTGAATTTATGGGACGGGGTGTGTCATACTGTGCGACGTGTGATGGATTCTTTTATAGTGGAAAAACAGTCATCGTTCTGGGAGGCGGAAACAGTGCGTTGAACGACGCATTGTATCTGGCTGATTTAGCAAAGACGGTTAAAATCGTTTATCGCAAGGGTGCATTTACCCGGGCCGAGGCGGTTTTACGTGAACGGGTTGAGGCACGTGATAATATTGAATGTCTGTTTAATACCGACCTGGCAAAAATTGCAGCAAAGCCAGATTCCGAAGATGGTGAACTGATTGTGACGACCACAGACGGCGAAGAAATGGTTGTTGATGGGGTCTTTGTCGCCATTGGACACGAAGCAAATACAGATTATTTATCCGAAGATATAAAACGTGATGCGTTGGGGCGGTTGGCACCATCGGCCCTGCCGGCGGGTATGTTTGTCGCAGGCGATGTTCATTCCGAACTAAAAATGCAGATTGCAACCGCTGTCGGGACAGGGTGTGTGGCAGGTATGGATGCAGTTGCCTTCTTAAATAGAATCTAATGATATATCTATGAACGGTGCCGTTCCCTTGTGTATCATTAGTATACTGCGGGAACGGCACTGTTAACGCACCGTATGGGTTGATAAGTTTTTATTGCAAATGGGATTTTTTTAATCTAATATCGGGATATTGAAAAAGCGCACGATGATGTGACTGACAACCACGGAGTGAGTTTTTTTGTAAAAGTTATAAATCAGGGTGGCACCGCGCAGCCATTTTAGACTTGCGCCCCTGAACGTTAACAATTAAGTCGGGTGCCGAATTTCAACTTTGTTTTTTGGGGCCCGGATTACAAAAAAAGGGACCAAAATGTTATCTTTGAAATCAAAGTATAGAACACATACGTGTGGGGAATTAAATACCACAAATGTTGGTGAAAATGTTGTTTTGTCCGGGTGGGTGCATCGTAAGCGTGACCACGGGGCATTGTTGTTTGTTGACCTGCGTGATAATTATGGAATTACACAGGTGGTTTTTGATGGCGGTAATGAAGTCTTGGAAAAAGTGCGCCCGGAATCTGTTATCAAGGTCGTGGGTAAGGTTGTTGCACGTGACGCAACCGCAGTTAATGATAAAATCCCAACAGGTGGTATCGAAATTCAGGCGGAATCTTTTGAAGTGTTGACCAATGCTGATGTTTTGCCGTTTCAGGTGTTTGGCGATGATGATTCTGTTGCCGAAGATTTGCGCTTGAAATACCGTTATATCGATTTGCGTCGTGAAAGTTTGCATAAAAATATCTTGTTCCGCAATCGGGTAATGAAATTTATTCGTGATAAAATGTGGGATATGGGGTTTTCTGAATTTCAGACACCTATCTTGACGGCGTCCAGCCCAGAAGGGGCCCGTGACTTTATCGTCCCCAGTCGTAATCATCACGGTATGTTCTATGCGTTGCCACAGGCACCACAGCAGTTCAAACAGTTTATTCAGATTTCTGGATTTGACCGCTATTTCCAGATTGCACCGTGTTTCCGTGATGAAGATTTACGTGCAGACAGATTGCTGGAATTTTATCAGTTGGATTTGGAAATGTCGTTTGTTGACCTGCCAGATATTCAGGCGGTGGGTAATAAACTGATGCCGGAAATGATACGTGAATTTGTGCCTGATGCAATTATTGCTGATGAAATCCCACATATTCCATTTGACGAGGCTATGTTAAAATATGGTTCGGATAAACCTGATTTGCGTAATCCGATTGTCATCAGTGATGTGACGGAAATTTTCCGTGGGTCTGATTTTGGAATCTTTGCAAATGCAATTGAAAATGGGGCCGTTGTTCGTGCAATTCCAGCACCAAATTCGGCTGATAAACCACGTTCTTGGTTCGATAAATTGGGCGAATTTGCAGTCAAGGAACTGGGGCTGGGCGGTTTGGGATATATTGTATTCGCCGAAGAAGCAAAGGGGCCTGTTGCGAAAAAGTTAGATGCGGAACGAATTGCAAAATTGCGTGAAATTGCAGGGGATAATTCGTCTTTGTTCTTTGTCTGTGATACCGAAAATGCAGCCGCCAAGGCCGCAGGTAGATTGCGCAACCGTTTGGGTGATGATTTGGGACTGATAAATCCAAAAGAATTTAGATTCTGCTGGATAGAAGAATTCCCATTCTTTGAAGAAGATGAAGAATCGCCAACAGGAATTGCGTTCACGCATAATCCGTTCTCTTATCCGATGGCGACGTTGGAAGAACTGAATACAAAAAATCCATTGGATATTAAGGCGGCCCAATTCGATATGGTGTTAAATGGTGCAGAAATTTGCAGTGGTGGATTGCGCAACTTTAACCCAGAAGTGATGTTGAAATGTTTTGATATCACTGGATACAGCGAAGATGTGGTTAAGGAAAAGTTCGGGGGTATGTATACCGCATTTCAATATGGTGCGCCACCGCACGGTGGTTGTGCGTTCGGTTTGGACCGACTGGTCCAGATTATGCTGGATGAACCAAATCTGCGTCAGGTTGTGATTTTCCCAACAAATCAACGTGGGCAAGACTTGATGATGGGGGCGCCAACAACTGTGACTGAAAAACAGTTGCGTGAAGTTCATATTCAAGTTAGAAAAAAGAACTAGGAACACAATCCCCCAAAATGGGGGATTTGTTTTATGAATTCATACCTGTTGGGAATTTTATGCGGGTATATATAATTTGTGCATTATGTAAAAAGAGAAAATACTATGCACAAAAATATAGACAAGTTATGTCATCTGATGGGGTTGAGTCAATATCAAGCCTGTAAATTAAAAACACATTTTGAACGATATAATTTTTCACGTCTGCAACAGCGGGGTGGGGTGTTGTATGCGCCGTATTTATCAAATGGGTTTTGGCAACGTGTTGGGGCAATATTGTTCGGGGTGCGGGCGGATTTAATTGGAAAAAATCGGGTCTTGTTGCAGGCACAAAGAAATATAAAATTTTGTGCAAATGGTTATCACTGTGTTCGGGTTGGACGATATGTTTATTATGCAAATGCAATGGGACAGGTTATTTCACGTGATGAATTTCTGCAAAATAAACAATAAATAATTTTTATTAAAACTTGTCGTGGGTTTTCACAAATGCACGCATAAAACCAGGATCGATGTCTTTCATTATTTCAGATAATGAATACTGACGACCGCCGTCGGGCAGAATGCTTAATGCGATTGTTGCAGGTGTTGGGGCCGTGCCACGCAGTGTTAAATCAAATTCAGCCGTCATCATACCGTCGTTTATTGCCAGGCCACCAATGCCACTGGTGTGGCGCATAGATATTTCAATCGGTTGGGTGGTAATAAAGTTTCCGTGTTCATAGGTGCCAATAATCCGCATTTGTTTTAGGGCCGTTTCGCCACCAGATAGTGCGTTTGACAGGGCGTATTCGGCATTTAATGATGTGATGTTTTCGGCGGATGCATAAAATTTATCAAATGACATTCCAATAATTTTACCGCCGTTAAATGTTAAATCAAGTGTGCCGGTCATATTATAGTCTATGTCGTGGGCAATTTGGCCAGATGTTGTTAATAGAATTTGGCCGGTTATTGTTGAATCTTGGATATTAAGGGGCATTTTTGTATTTAGCAGTGTGCCGTTGATTAGGAACTTGTTCAATTGGGCAAATATATCATAGTTCGTTTTATCACGTTCAATAGTTGCCAATATGTTGCCCCGGTCAGAGTCTGTGATTGAAAAGGTCTGGATATTGGGTTTCAGGGTATAGATGAAATTTTGATAAATGTTGCCATCATATACCAATGTGTCAGCCGACAGGGAAATATTTACCGGCAGATTAAATGGAATTAAAATAGGGGAATTGGTTAAAAATTCTTGTTCGGCAAAGTTATCAAAGTATTCAAGGTTTTTGATTGCGTCCAGTGATAACTGAGCGGTGTGCAGGGTCAGGGTGTTGCCAGAAAAACTGCCGTTGAATTTGTGATTGTCGATTGTGATTTCTAGGTTAGATATGCGACCAGATGAATAAAATCCAGTGATTATATAATTTGAATCGTTTATGGGTTGTAAATCTAGTTCAGGCAGCCAGGTCTTGAAACTGATGCCGGACAGGTAAAAATAGTTGTCATAGGTGGATAATTGCCATTGGTTATTGTATGGAACAAAGGTTAGCATACCGTCGTCCCACGAAAAATCGCCAGGGGCATTTAATATGAAGTCTGGTAAAAATGGCAGATCTAGGTTTAGCCAAGACAGGGTTTTGTCCTGGGCATAGGTATAGGTTGTGTCGATTTTGTTGTCATTTATTTTATATACACCACCAATGTCTGAGAATTGAAAGTTTATTATGCCGTGATTGCCCAATCGTTTGGCAAGGGATAATAATTCAGAAGAATTTGGCATTGGCAGGTTGGATTGAACAAAAACATCGTAGCCAGATTCATTAACAGACAGTGAACCAGATAGGTTGCCGTATGTGAATACAGAACATTCCCAATCGTTGGGGGTGCCGGAAAATATACACATTGCGGTTGTGTTATTTACAGGCATTGTAATCATTATATTTGATGCACCATTTGGGGTTATTGTGCCACCTGTGATTGCAATGTCGTCGGCCAGGATATTGCCAATTTGTAATTTGTTCTGGGCAGATGTTGCCATAACACGAAGGTGGTTAAATGTTTGGTTGCCAAATTGTAATTTGCCGTATAAATCCAGATTTAGTGTTGTCTTGTTTAATGATGTGTCCGGTGTTGTTAAGAACGAAAAGTCAAAGTCCAGGTCGTTGGATACCAATTGGATAATGCGTTCGCCGTCAGGGGTGATTTCGATGTTGCCAGAAATGTGGTCAGATTGAATGTTGGTAAATTTATAGCCGTCGCCACCGTCCCATTCAAAGTTGGCACTGACGTTAATGGTTTTGTCGATTCTGGGGACAGAAAAATTAAACCAGTCGTTGATTTCATCGGTTTCAAGGCTTATGTGGCCACGAATTAAACCGTCTGAGTATATTTGACCGGTAATTTCAAGGGCGTTGTTTTTGTTCTTGATATGAAATGTGTCGCCGATAAATTCAACGTCGTATTTGTGCTTTTCTGTGCGAATGGTGCCGTGAAATTCGCCGTCTTGGAATTTTGCACGGATGACATAAAATTTACGTCCAAGAAATTCAATCGTGCTGTTGTATATGTTTATGTTGTGATTGAACGAGGCAGGTTCAAGTTTTGAAATCGAAATGTCGGCATCATAAACAGATACTGTGTTTTCAAGTTGTGCATTTTCAATGTCAAAAAAATCAGAAAATGGAATATGCAACATCACAGAACCAATACGGGCCGTTGGAACATCAACGTCGTGAACAACAATCGTGGCGCCACCAACCAGACTGAAATGTATGTCCCCATTTAATTTCGCAGGAACAAACATTTGTTCGTATATGGATTTTTCAATTATAGGTTTGAAACTGTTTAGGGTGATAAACGGCGGAATAATAATAGCGCACAGGACAATTGCGCAAAATGCACACAGTAATGACCACAATATTCGTCGCTTGCATTTTGGGGTTAGTGCCATTTTCTCTCGTCCCTTGTTTTTTTATTATAATGGATTATATTATGTTTTGTTAATAAAAAAATGAAAAAAGCACAATTTTATCTTGAAAGTGATTATAAACCGATGGGGGACCAGCCAACGGCAATTGCTGAGTTGGTCCGTGGGGTAAATGATGGACGGCAATCCCAGGTGTTGCTGGGGGTGACGGGGTCTGGGAAAACATTTACAATGGCAAATGTTATCGCAGAACTTGGGCGACCGGCCTTGATTATGGCACCTAATAAGATTTTGGCGGCGCAATTATATACAGAAATGAAGTCGTTCTTTCCAAAAAATCACGTGGAATATTTTGTGTCTTATTATGATTATTATCAGCCAGAGGCATATATGCCAACCACAGATACATATATTGACAAGGATGCGTCTATAAATGAACAGTTGGACCGTATGCGACACAGTGCAACACGGGCAATGCTGGAAGAACGTGATGTTGTGGTCGTGTCCAGTGTGTCGTCTATTTATGGTATGGGCTCGCCAGAGCAATATGCCGGGATGCGATTGGTTCTGATGGCAGGTGACCAAATAGCAATGAAAGATGTTATGCGGGCGTTGGTTGATATTCAATATAAACGTAATGATGTAGGATTTGAACGTGGTAATTTTAGGGTGCGGGGCGATACATTGGATGTTTTTCCATCACACGCACAGGACAGGGGATGGAAATTATCGTTCTGGGGGGATGAAATCGAAGAAATTTGGGAATTTGATACCTTGACTGGGGCAAAATTGCGCAAGTTGGACAGAGTTGCAGTTTATCCAAATACGCACTATGCAACACCGATGCCAAGTGTGTTGCAGGCGTTGAATCAAATTCGTGCAGACCTGAAAGAAAGGTTGGAATATTTTCACGAAAATATGAAGTATGTCGAAGAACAAAGGCTGCGTGAAAGGGTGAATTTCGATATTGAAATGTTGGAAAGCACTGGGACGTGCAGGGGGGTCGAAAATTATTCTCGATATTTGTCAGGGCGGTTGCCAGGACAGCCACCACCAACGTTGTTTGAATACTTGCCAAGTGATGCGGTTCTGTTTATTGACGAAAGTCACGTGACGGTGCCACAAATTGGCGCAATGAGTCGGGGCGACAGGGCACGCAAGGAAACGTTGTCACAGTATGGATTTCGGCTGCCGGCCTGTATAGATAATCGACCGTTGACGTTCGATGAATGGGACAGGTTGCGCCCACAGACGATATTTGTTTCTGCGACACCGGCAGACTGGGAATTAGAGCAGGCGGGTGGCATCGTGTCAGAGCAGGTTATTCGTCCCACAGGGCTGTTGGATCCGGTATGCGAAGTCAGACCGACACAACATCAGGTTGATGATTTGTTGTGTCAGGTAAAAAAAGTTGTCCCAGGGCGGGTGTTGGTGACGACATTGACCAAGAAAATGGCAGAACAATTAACCGACTATTTAAATGAAAATGGGGTCAGGGCAAAGTATCTGCATAGCGATATTGAAACGTTGGAACGTATTGAATTGCTGCGTGATTTAAGACTGGGGAAATTTGATGTTCTGGTTGGGATTAACCTGTTGCGTGAAGGGCTGGATGTGCCAGAGTGTGAATTGGTCGCAATTATGGATGCCGATAAAGAAGGGTTCTTGCGGTCGGTGCGGTCGCTGATTCAGACAATTGGGCGGGCGGCACGTAATGCAAATGGACGGGTAATATTGTATGCTGATAAAATTACAGATTCTATGCAGGCGGCATTAACCGAAACAGAGCGCAGACGTGAAAAACAGATGGCATATAATGCAGAACACGGAATTGTGCCAAAGACTGTGGCAAAGGCTGTCTTTGCCGAGGTGGGCGAAAAACAAGAAAAGACTGACAAGGGACGTCAATTTGTGTATGATAAGTCAGGTGGGGTGATGGATGCGGATTCAATTCGCAAGGAAATAAAAAAACTGACACGGCAAATGCACCAGGCCGCAGAAGATTTAGAATTTGAGCGGGCCGCACATTTGCGTGATACAGTGCGAAAGTTAGAAGATGATTTGTTGTTGGTGGAGTAGAAAATGCAAGAATATGTTCTGAATAATATAGAAGAAACACGGGATTTTGCACGGAATTTTGCACAGACCTTGGTGGCACCAGTGGTGGTGGCGCTGCACGGTGATTTGGGAATGGGAAAGTCTGAGATTGCAAGAACTGTTATTCAAACGTTGCGTGGCGCAGATACCGTTGTCCCCAGCCCGACATTTACAATCGTGCAATCGTATGATGGGATTTCGCACTTTGATTTATATCGGGTCGAAGATGTGTCTGAATTGACGGAAATCGGTTTGGAATATGCAATGCAAAACGATATAACGTTGATTGAGTGGCCGGAAATTGCACGTGATTTGTTGCCAGAAAATACAATTCATTTGTTTATAACACAAAATGGGGATGGGCGAAAAATCGTGCGTCAATAGTTCTGGGAATTGTTGCCTGTGGATTTGTCAGGGGCGCATTGCTATAATGGTTATGCGTTAAAGAAAACGCACAGTGTGAACATTGCGAAAAATCAGGACTTTGGCAAAAGGCCCGAACCCACATCCCTAAATGCGCTGTGTTTGCAAAAATAAAACACCGTTTTTTGCGGTGTTTTATTTATTTCTTTCTTATTCTGGTTTCTTTAATAAACTTTGAACCGCCAGTGGAAAATCAGTAGACCGGGCAAGGTATGAACCAGATACTAATAAATCAGCACCAGCGTCCCAACATAATTTTGCTGTTTCAGGCGTTATTCCGCCGTCAACAGATATTAAGAATTTTAGACCGTATTTTTTGCGTGTGGCGGCCAATACAGATATCTTGCGAAGAGAGTCGGGTATAAATGCCTGGGATGCAGCCCCAGGGGCAACCGACATAACCATTACTTCGTCAATGTCACGCAAAATTGGTTTTAATAATGACACTGATGAATCAGGGTGCAGGGCAATGCCAACACGACGGCCAGAATTGCGAACAGTTTTTATCGCATTGCGCAGGCCAGATGTGCCGGTTGATAAAATTATCGTGTCAGCCCCAGCAGAAATTGCATCAGATGCCCAAACGGCCGGACTTTCGGTCATTAGATGAACGTGCAAGTGTGCGTTTGTATGACAGCGGATGTTTTTGATTTGTTCGGTATTGTCCGTCACACGGTCAACGTAAAACCCGTCCATTATGTCAACGTGTATCATAGATATGCCGCCAGATTTAAACAGACTGTATGTTTCTGGACGACGCATATCAAAGCACAATGTGCTGGGCATAATTGGAATGAATTTTGTTGCAGGCTTTGGACGACGGCGGAACAGGCGGGTGAACCAATTCGCACGACGGGCCCAACGATTGTGGCGGGCAATATAGCGATTGCGACGGCCGGATTGCATCTGCCAGATATAGTCAGATAATGCACGAACAGATGCGTCGTTTGGTAAAACGTTGGTCACAACCGCAAAGGCGTTTTCAATGAAGTTTTGCAGACCTTCGATTGCGCAACCGCCACCTGTTAATACAATTTTGGTTGGACGATGCTTTTTAAATGATGGGGTGCATTGGTCCTTTATCTGGGCGATTATGTCAACCAATATAGGAATAATTATGTCGTTCACATCGCTGCGTGAAAAGGCATATTCACGGTCCGCAGGAATAAAGCGGTCTGTTTCCTTGGGCATAACAGACGCAACAGCGTGTTTAATGCGGTTGGCAGATTCAAAGTCCAGGTTAAGCGTGTCCTTGATTGCGTTGGTTATTGCGTTGCCGCCCTGGGCGATTTTTGTGTGCCAAACCGGTCCACGGTCGGTCCAGATGGATGCGCTGGTATATGATGCACCAAAGTCTATGAAAAGGGTTGTTTGCTTTTCAGAGCGATAAATTGCATTTTGTAAAAACTGGGGGTCGTAAAAGGCACTGGGTTGTATGTGCGCATTATGAAGGTGTTCGTATAATTTGTCGGTGTCACCGCGCAGGTATGATATAACCCCAAATACGGAAATTAGTTGGTGGTCAATATGACCAATGGGGGTTAACATATTTTTTGCCTGGGGGGAATAATAACGCAGTGGGATTATGTGCATCGGAAAATAGCCATCAGGTGGTGTTATCTGGGATATTTGATGACGAATATCAGATGCAGTAATTTTATGTTCCCCGTTCCAATTTAGGGGCTGATACGACATATCGTAATGTGATTGACCAAAGTTGCCCGTTATATAAGCACCATCAAAGTGGGCGCCAATTTGCTTTTCAAGTTCGTCAATTACAGACTTGATTGCAAATGTCGTGTCGCAACTGTCTATGCTGAAAAAAGCAGAACGGTCAATGTTCGCACCACGAACCCTGTGGGCAAGCCCACGAACACAATATGTGCCTATGTCCAGGCATAGAAAAGATGAATCAAACAAGTTCATTTTTAGACTTTTAGGTTTTATTTTACCAAAATACGGGCGTCGTCACGCATATCGATAACACTGATTTTACGATTCAGAATGTGATGCGTCTGATTCATTGTAATTAGTGTGTTGATTGCGTTGATTGCGTTATGTTCAGGCAATTTTATGGTAATCCCGCCCGTGGTATGCAGATTCCAGCGGCGATTTTCAATCCATTCAATATAGTCCAGTATGCCAAGTAAATTTTGGGCGGCGTCGGTTATTGCAGATATGTCGTTCGGGACCGCACCACGAAATACAATGTGATTTTCATCACGAATTTCGGTCGGGGTGTTCACAATTGTGCCATCCGCAGACAGTGGATAATAGTTGGCACCATCAGTCCACAGGGCAATCGCAGTGTAAAGTGATACCTGAACAGATAAATTCCCATTCGCAAGACGACGAACCGCAGATTTTTGAACGCCAGGAACGGACAATATCCGTGTGTTTATATTGTCAAGATTCACAGAATATGTGCGGGTGCCAGGCGCAACAGATGCCGCATTGGCAATCATAGATAAATCCTTGTTCCGGCCATCGGCAGAAATAGAAATGTTGCGAACACGTGATATGTCACCGTGACCCATTCCAACCATAATTATACGGGTGGCAAAATATATTGCCAAAATGACAGTCAATACAAAACACAGCCAAAACCAGATAGAACGCTTCATAGGTGTGATTATATCATATTTTTATGATATAGCCATTTTTTATTTTTCAAATTCTGATTTGTTGGGAAAGCGTTTTGATAAATATTCGGTGTTTTCTGATAGTTGTTGGGGTGTGTTTTGGCCGGAATCGTTTATGCAAAATATTGCCGCATATTTTAATGATGTTTTATGGCCTGATACGTGCGGGCAAACATAGGACGAGCGGCGTATGCTGAACCAGTGGGTTATATTATATATCGTGTCCAGAATTTTGTTGTGGCCACTTTTGGGCGGGTGTGAACGGCGAAATGTGGCGTGTTTTTGAACGACCTGGTTCAGGGTAAATAACCAACGTTGAAATTCCCAACGTTGACGGAATTTGTTATGGATTTGTTTTTCAATGGATTCTTTGATTTCTGGGTGGTTTTGAAACTGAATCCAGGTGGATTTTAGGTATGGGTCAATGCCGTGTGATGGGGCATAGGAATACATCTTTGTGCCATAGATTTCGTGAATCTTTTTCGCACTTAACAGAATTGTAGAACGATAGGTGTTAGATTTCTTTAATATTTGGTCCAGGTTTTTATATTTTACCCGTCGATGGACGTAAAGGTTCTTTGCGTGGCCGTGTCTGTCAAAAAAGAAGGATGCAGATAGTTTTTTGTTGAAAAAAATGTCATCGTTCATTAGTAAAAAGTGTTCGGAAAGTCCGGGGATGTTCGGAATACACATTTCAATACTGTTTGAATTAAACGTCGGCAGGGCAGATGCAGGGATTATTGCTTCGTGGGGGATAATCGTTATTTTGGGATTTTTTAGTGTTTAGCCATTTGGGAATCTGGTTAAAGCCGGTGATTATATAGATGTGATTTACAAACTGGGCGTTTTGGGCGACACTGCGCAGGGAATATAGTAATTCGTTATTATCACGATAACGTTCGGCAGATGCGGTCCCAGGGGCAGGGGCCATTTGCGGATTGGCCAGGCGTTCCCATTTTGTCTTTTCACGCAGCCAGTTTTTATCAGCGCCATCAACCCACAGGTAGACAATGTCAATCTTATTCATTTTTATTCCCCAGACTATGTTTATGATATTAAGTATAGTCTTGGGAATATATTCAGTGCAACCTACTTTTTTCCAAAATGTTTTTTTAGAATTTCGTATGCGCTTGAAATGCGGGCAAATTCAGTGGCGGCGGTTTCTTTGTTGGTTGCGGTGTCGGGGTGGTATTTTTTCGCCAAGGCACGATATTTTGTGCCAACTTCACGCCAGGTGGCGGATATGGTCAGGTCAAATACCTTTAATGCGGATACGACCGTTGTGGGCAGTTTGCTTTTAGCAGGCATTTTATCAAATGTGCTGCGGCCCGTGATAAAGTCGTTTAGGAATTTTGCATAGTCGGTGGCATTTGTTTTGGCGGTTTCTTTGTCTTTTAGTGGTGTGCCAAATGTCTGACGTTCCCAGTCGGCTTCGATTTCTTCGGCGGACATATTGGCATAGTAATTCCAGTTCTTGTTATATTCGGCGGCGTGTTCAGGACAGAAAAACCAATATTCACGTAAATCTCGTGTCTTGGGCGCCCGGCAAGTGCCGGCCTTGGTGCAGCCTGGTTTGTCACATTTTCGTATCATTATTTTTGACCTTTATTTATTTGATAGTGGATGATAGTTTTCAATCGTTTCTTGTAATTTTTCAGGCAATACGTGTGTGTAAATTTGGGTGGTCGAAATGTCTTCGTGACCAAGCATTGTCTGGATTATACGTAAATTTGCACCGCCCGCCAATAGGTGGGATGCAAACGAGTGGCGCAAGACGTGCGGACTGACCCGGTCGGGGGATATGCCCGCCAAGATTGCGCATTTTTTTAATATCTTGAAAAAACCGTCACGAGTAATGTGGCCGGTTTTGCCAGTTGATGGAAATACATATTTTGATTCAATGGGGACACGCACGGCAAGCCACTTGTTTAATGCGTTGATGGCCGCATCGTGCATTGGAACAAGGCGTTCTTTGGCACCTTTGCCGTGGATTAGTAATTTGTCGCCTAAAATGGCCGTTGTCGGCAGTTCGCACAGTTCAGATACACGAAGACCAGATGCGTAAAGTAATTCAATCATTGCACGTAAACGGGTCGAATTTTTTATGTCGCCGGCACTGGATATTAGTAATTCAATTTCATCAACAGATAAATATTTTGGCAGACTGCGACTGCGTTTCGGTAATTCAAGACCACTGCTGGGGTTGGTGGTAATTATTTTTTCAAGCATTAAAAATTTGTAAAAACCACGCAGGGCAGATGCTTTGCGGGCAATGGATGACGGCTTGTCCGGCAGGTGTGACAGATATGATTGAAGCGCATTTGTGTCGGCATTTAGCAATCCCCCAGAAATCGCAGCGTCGGCCAGACGAAGATCTGATTCATAACTGGTCAGGGTTTTTTCACTGCGGCCTTTTTCAGCAGACAGGGCTTCTAAAAATATGTCGATGTATTTCATTATGGATATACCACAATTTCTGTCATATGTTGCGGGGTGGAAAACGATATAAGCATTAAAATAATCACGATTGCAATAAACAACCAGATTAAGATTTTCAAAAATGAATGATTCTTTTTTCTTTTTAGTGGCATATCGTATTCCGTTGGTTAGATTGTATCAAAACTGGTTATAAATATTCCAGCACCGGCAATAATAATCAGCGGTGGGGCAATTATAGATAACATTGGTGGTAATGCGCCAGTTGCGCCCATCGCATTAAACATATTTACCAGGAAATATACCGCAAAGCACGTGATAATCCCCAGGCTGAATTTTACACCAAAACTGTAATTGCGACGTTGTTTGGTCTGGGAAAAGGCAACGCCAAGTGTCGCCATTGCAATCATTGTTAGTGGCAAGAACAGCAATGTCCATAGTTGAACACGGTGACCACGCACAGGAATCCCAATTGTTTCCATACGTTTAATAAATTCTGGTAATTGCCAAAATGATATCTGGTCGGGTTGAAGATAGCGGTCAAGAACAGTCTGGGGGGTTAATAATGTTGTTGTGTGCCAGTCTGATTTGCGGATGTTGCCGTTGGAATCCCAGATGGACGCATTGTGGGCAGAAAGCCCGTCGTTGGATAGGGTTATTGTGTCCGCCTGAATCCGGTTGGATAATTTGAAATCAGGTGTTTGGGTGTAAACGGTTGCCTTTTCAAATATTAAAATGTCGCCAGCCTTGTGCATTGTGTGGGCGTTCATTGTGGTATAGCCGTTTGCGGATTCTTCACGCAGCCAGATTGTGTCGTCAATCAGTTGTAATTTATCAGGGGTAATATCATTTGTGCTGATATGCACAGAATAGGGATTTATAACCGTTGTTGCAAAAATGCCAATTAAAAATGCACCAATTAGAAATGGACGGGCCGACTGAAAAGGGGACAGGCCCGCACTGGATACAATGATACTTTCGCTGGATTTAGTCAGATTATATGCCGTCAGTAGTGTTCCCATAAATACGGCCAATGGTAAAAATAGTGGGACGTATTCAAGCAAGCGCACCCAGGATTTGTAAAGGGCGGCAAAGGCATTTGGGTTTGACGGCAGGCGTTCAACAAATGTGACCGCTAAAATAATGCCGCACACAATCAGCATTACAAGACCAACGCCAGAAAAAAATCGGCGCATTAAAAAACGAGTTAAGATATTTTGCCTAAACATTATGAATACTATACCTTGTAAAATTCATAATTGCAAAATTAAAATGATTGCTTATAATTTTGCCGAACAAACATAGGAAGAATAATATGGAAAAAAAGCCTATTTCAAGAGAAGGGTTTGATAACCTGTTGAAAGAACTGAGAGATTTAAAAGAAAATCAACGGCCGGAAATTTTGAAAACTGTTCAGTGGGCCCGGTCGCTGGGGGATTTGTCGGAAAATGCAGATTATAGTGCGGCACGTGAAAAACAACGTCAGATAGATAGCCGTATTCGTTTCCTGGAAGGGATTGTTGAAAATGCAAATGTTATAGATGTGGATTCTTTGACAGGGGACAAGGTGCTGTTTGGCGCACGGGTGGTCGCAGAAGACGAAGATGGAAATAAATTACAATGCAGAATTTTGTCTGATGTTGAATCAGATGGACGCACTGTTATTTCTTGCACGTCACCGGTTGGGCGGGCAATGATTGGAAGATGTGTGGGCGATACCTGTATCGTGCGGTTGCCAAGTGGCGAAAAAGAATATGAAATTTTGTCGGTTTCGTTCAAAAATGAAGAGAAAATAGAAGAAAAATCAGAATAATAGGATTTTTGATATGGCTGTTCGGGTGTTGCCAGACTATTTAATAAATCAAATTGCCGCCGGTGAAGTGGTTGAACGGCCTGCCAGTGTCGTCAAAGAGTTGGTCGAAAATGCGCTGGATGCGGGGGCTGACCAGATTATGGTCGATGTCGTTGATGGTGGACGAACCCTGATTAGTGTCATAGATAATGGTTGCGGTATGGGGTGTGATGATTTAAGGCGGGCAATCACACGACACGCAACATCAAAACTGCCGGATGATGATTTGTTGAATATAAATTTTATGGGCTTTCGGGGCGAAGCCTTGCCGTCAATTGCGTCTGTGTCTGATATGACAATCGATACTTGTAATGGGATGGATGAAAATGGCTGGCAGATAGATGCAACAACAGGGGAAGTGAAACCATCTGACTGGGAGGCGGGAACACGGATTCGGGTGCGTAATTTGTTCGCCAAGACACCGGCACGGTTAAAGTTCTTGCGTGGGGACCGGGCCGAGATGATGTCGGTGCTGGACGTGGTAAAGCGGTTGGCAATGGCACGGTCTGATGTTGGGTTCGTTCTGAATAACAAGTGGCGATTCCAGAAAAACGAGGATTTAATTGAACGTATTGTTTCGGTTATGGGCGAAGATGTGCGTGACCGTATGTTAGAGGTGGATGCGGAATCTAAATCATCAACGGGGATGCGTTTGGCGGGATTTATTTCAGAACCTACGTTGCGACGGGCGTCAAGTGTGGATCAGTATTTGTTTGTTAATGGACGACCCGTCAAGGACAAGGTTTTAGTTGGGGCGTTGCGGGCAGCGTATATGGATGTTATGCACGCACGTGAATTTCCGCTGTGTGCGCTGTATTTGACCGTGCCGACAAATACGGTGGACGTTAATGTGTCGCCCGCCAAAACAGAAGTGCATTTTTTAGAGCCTGGACACGTGCGGTCGTTTATTATCAAGACTTTGCGGGATAGGTTGGCGCAGACAATGCTTGCCCCCAAGGTATCGGGGCCAGCAGATGTGCCAGCGGCTCCGCAATCCCAAGCGCAGCGGGTGTTTGCAAGTTCGTCGGTTCCACGTCAGGCGCCTGTGAAATTTGATTTTGGTATTAGAAAAGAGTCTTTTCAGGTTAATGATGATTTGTTGCGCAATGTTATTGCAGCAAACAAGATTGAAGTGCCAGATGAAGGGGGTGCAGACCCTAGAATCGATAATACAATAGTGGTTGATTTGCCGTTGGGGCGGGTCGTTGGACAGGTCGGAAACAAATATATTATCGCACAAAAGGGGGATAATATGGTGGTGGTTGACCAACACGCTGCACACGAACGGATTACGTATGAAAAGTTGCGGACTAATAAAATCAAGACTCAACCCCTGTTAACACCAATTGTGGTTAATATGCGTGAAGAAGATGTGGGGGCAATTGTTGATATTGCAGATGAATTGAAAAAGTCGGGTCTGGTGGTGGATGCGTTTGGTGATAAGGCAATCGCAATATTTGAAAAACCAGCCGATTGGGATTTGAATTGGGATGATGTCCTGCGGGCGGTGGCTGATGAAGTGCGGGAAAATGGTCATTCGTCGCAACTGAGTGAAAAATTACATCTGAAATTGGCAAATTATGCCTGTCATCATTCTGTGCGGGCCGGGCAAAAGTTAGATGTGGTTCAAATGGATGCTCTTTTGCGGGATATCGAAAAAACAGAACGGGCAGGGCAATGTAATCACGGACGGCCCGTCTATAAATTTATCCCAATATCAGAAATGGATACTTGGTTCGAACGTTTGTAGAAAAATGTATTTTTTCTTTACTTTTATGGTCTGATTTACTAATGTCTGGGTATTAAAGTAAGGAGAATTGTTATGGAACAAACTGTTAATGTTGTAGAAAACGTTGTTCAAACTGCGCCAGAGGCTACACAGCAAGGGGGATTTATGGGAATGCTGTTGTATTGCGTTGTGGTGTTCGGAATTATCTATTTGTTTATGGTGCGCCCTAATAAAAAGCGTATGGCAGAATATCAGAAAATGCTGGATTCGTTGCAGGTCGGTAATCGAGTGATGGCCGCTGGGATTTATGGTGAAATTAAAAAGGTTAACGAAAAAACAATAGAAGTCGAAATCGCCAAAGGCGTTGTGGTCGAAGTAAATAAAAACGCAGTAGCGTCCGTAGAATAAACAGAAAGGGTAATAATTATGTTTAAGAAGTTAGCAATCGTTTTTGTGGCGGTGTTTTGTGTGTTGCTGGCGGTGCCAACAATGGTGCCAAAATTGTCGCCTTATTTTCCGTCGTGGATTGAGCCGGTGCCGTTGGGGTTGGATTTGAAGGGCGGGGCCCAGTTGTTGTTAGAAGTTGATACCACAACAATGATGCAGGAAAAAACACAGCAGTTATATGAAGAAACCCGTTCGTCGTTGATTGACAGAAATAAAGGGGTTATTCGTTTTTCAAATCTGCGCAATAGTGATGGTGTTGTGTCGCTGGTGGTGCGTAATGAAGACGAAGTGGGGGATGCAAAAGGACGCTTGAAAAGTGCGTTCGGAAATACGGTCGATATTGAATCAGATGGCAAAACGATAAAGTTGTCTTATTCGGAAAAGCAAAAAGAAGAAATGATTCAAGATGCGTTGGCACGCAGTATTGAAATCGTTCGTCGTCGTATCGACGCATTGGGAACAAAAGAACCGTCGATTCAAAGTCAGGGCGGAAAATATATCTTGGTTCAGTTGCCGGGGGTTGATAATCCAGAACGTATCAAGGATTTGATTGGACAGACGGCGAAAATGACATTCCATTTGGTTAATGAGTCTGTGTCGCCAGAACAGATTCAGTCAGGACGTGCGCCAAATGGAACAGAATTTTTACCGTATATAGATGCACCAGGCTCGGTTGTGCCGGTATATTCCCGTGTTGAGGTTTCAGGGGAATCGTTAAAGGATTCACAGGCGGATTTTGACCAAAATAATATGCCGGTTGTGACGACTGTGTTCGATGCATCGGGCGCACGTAGATTTGCAAAGTTGACAACAGAACACGTGAACGAACGGTTTGCAATTGTTTTAGACGGCAAGGTTTTGTCTGCGCCAACAATCCGTGAACCAATCCCGGGTGGACGTGGTCAGATTTCAGGTGGCTTTTCATTGCAGGGGGCAAAGGATTTGGCCGTTCTGCTGCGCAGTGGTGCATTGCCAGCCCCATTACAGGTTATCGAAGAACGCACAGTTGGTGCTGGTTTGGGGGCAGATACAATTGCAGGTGGTAAAATTGGTGCCATTGCAGGTGTTATATTTATCTTTATATTTTTGCTGATGGTGTATCGTGGGTTCGGCATAATCGCAATGATTTCGCTGATGGTTAATTTGGGAATGATTGTAGGATTGACGGCCCTGTTCGGTGCAACGTTAACATTGCCAGGTATCGCAGGTATTGTTTTGACGCTGGGGATGGCGGTGGACGCAAATGTGTTGCCGTTTGAACGTATTCGTGACGAAGTGCGGACAGGAACACCGCCGTTGCGTGCGGTAAATCTGGGGTTTGATCGTGCGATGAAGGCGGTTTTAGACGGAAATTTGACGACCTTGATTTGTGGGTTGGTATTGTTCCAGTTCGGTGCAGGACCAATTCGTGGGTTCGCAGTGACTTTGTCGATTGGTATTTTGACAACATTGTTCACCTGTGTGTGGCTGACCCGTGTGTTGGTTGATTGGTATATGAACGGCAAAAACAAAAAAATTAGTTTTGTCGGTGGTAAAAAATAAGAGTGCAAAGGGGTAGTGTTATGAAACTGCATATTATGAAATATCGCAAGGTGTCTTATATCGTTTCGGGGGCCTTGATTTTGTTGTCGGTGTTGTCGCTGTTGGTGCGGGGGTTGAATTATGGAATTGACTTCTCGGGCGGGATTGCGATGGAAGTTAAGCCGGTTGTTCAAGATTATGGTGTTGAACAAATGCGTGATGCGTTGGCCGAATTTAATCCAGAATTGCAGGCAGTTGATGGTAATGCAATTTTAATTCGTCTGGGGTTGCCAAAAGGGGCGACTGATGCAGCGCAAAACGAACGTGTGGCACAGATTAAAAATATCTTGGGCGACAAGGTTGAATACGAACAAGTCCAGGTCGTTGGACCAAAAATTGGCGGCGAATTGGTGCGTGGCGGTATTTTGGCAATCTTGTTTGCGTTCATTATGATGGCTATCTATGTTTGGATTCGATACAAGGGTGGATATGCCGTTGGGGCGTTTTGTTCGTTATTCTTGGACTTTGTGTTGATGTTCGGGTTCTTTTCAATTACAGGGTTGGAATTTAATCAGACGGCAATTGCAGTTATTTTGACCGGTATTGGTTATTCGATAAACGACAAGATTGTTAACTATGACAGAATTGACGAAAATGTGAAAAAATACCACAAGATGCCAATGGGGGATTTAATCGATTTGTCAGTTAATGAAATGCTGCGTCGAACAATGTTAACCAGTGTTTCAACGTTGTTGGCAATGGTCGGATTGTCGATATTTGGGGGACAAATACTGCGTGAATTTGCGTATGCAATGGGTTTCAGTGTAATTATGGGAACGTTCACCAGTATTTATGTTTCTAATATTATGCTGTATCACTTTAATTTGCGTGATTCTGATAATAAATAAAAGGCCGGGCCACAACCAGGGGGGATGTTATGAGTTTAAAAAAATTCTTGTGTTTTATACTTATTGCCCTGGGGGTGGCACAGCCGTCTGTTGCGGAAAGCCTGTTTTTTGAAGATGAACCAATCCAAGATGGATTGCCCGTTTTCGAGGTTTCAAAGACATTTGCAGAAATTTATCAGAAGTTAGATGATGTAAATTGGGCTGGGAAAAATCTGAATGTGGCAATTGAAAGTCTGGAAAATCTGAATAAATCTGCGCATATTGCTGCAACTGATGAACGTGTTGTTTTGGTGTGGGATGATTCTATTGTGGCGAATTTTCCACGGCCAGAGCCAAAAGATTGGAATGGTTTTGGCGAAATTACAACGGCCTTGATTTTGAAAATGCGGGCGTATGACCCTGGGTTACGTGGTTTGTCGGAAAGTGAAATGTATCAGGTTGTTGTTGATAGTCTGATACGTGGGGTTGATGAAAATGGACGCTATGTCTTTTCCAAGGCGGCAGAAATTGCCGAAGATGGCAGAATTTTGACCAGTGTTGGAATAGAAGGTGTGCGTGATGAACGTGGTAATTTCCGTGTGACAGGGATTTATAAAGGCGCACCGGCCGATAATGCAGGTATTCGGGCAGGGGATTTAATCGCACAGATAAATGGACAGTTGGTGCGGGATATGTCTGATGCAGAATTGGCGGCGGTTATGACCGGGTTTAATTCAGGGACGTCGAAGATTAAACTGTTAACCCCGTATGGTGACAAAGATGTGGTGTTACGCCGGGCAACAATTGTATTGGCAGATGCGGACGTTGTGCATAGGGCAGACCCAACAGGTGGCTTGCTGGAAATAGTTGTGCATAAGGTGTCTGATGGGGCGGTGGCAATTGTGAACGAGGCATTGGCACGATATCCTGATGTGACGGGTATTATACTGGATTTGCGGGCGGCAACCGGTGATGATGAACGGGCGGCGGCAAAATTAGGTGGCTTGTTCGCAGGACAGGTGCCGGTAATGCGTATTGTCGAGACTGCCAAGGACGAAGTCGAAGTTGTTCCAGGTGGTGATGCGGTGACTGATGTGCCGGTGGTGGTTTTGATGTCAAATCAAACACGGGGAACGGCCGAGGCACTGGTTGCGACGTTTTATGAAAATGGTCGTGGGGTGCTGGTCGGGACACCAACAGCCGGAAATGCAAGAATTGCATCTGTAATAGACTTGAATAATGGTGGGGCATTGGAATTGCTGAATAAGTCTATTAAGACGGGGCAGGGGCGTAAAATAGATGGGCGGGGATTGTTCCCAATTGTGTGTCTGTCTAATATCCGGACAAATCAGCAACAGAATGCTTTTTTCTTGAATGTTATAAATAATGATTTTAATGCCAAGGATTTTAATAAAAATATGGAAGTTAGTCCTGAGGATATTCGCAGTGGTTGCCCAGTTATAACGAGTGGGGTCGATGAAGATGCGGTCGCAACGGCAGTGTCTGTGAAGATTTTGACCGATAAAAAAGTTTATAATAGGTTGATTGCAGAATAATCTAAAAACAAGGGTGTGGGTTATGTTTTTAACAAATGATAATATTATTAAATGGCGCAAAATGATGTGGGCGGCACTGATAACTGGTCTGTTGGTTTTTGGTGGGGTTTTGTGGTTTGATAAGCCGTTGTTCTTGTTCTTGCGTGAATATGATTGTCGGTTGTGGTATTGGATTGATCAGATTTTTTCAGGAAAAGTGTGGATTTTTTCTTCGTTTGTAGCAGCAATGGTTTTTTGTGTCAAAAAGTGCGTAAAAACAGATTGTAATTTTTTGAAATGCACAAAGTTGTCTAAGATTTGGGGTTTTGTGCGCAACTTTTTCGTAAATACAAAAACTAATACTGCGTTTTTGATATTTTACAGCGTTTTGACAACAGGGATTGTTGTTAAGGTTTTAAAGACGTTAATTGGACGGGCCAGACCTATATTTTTTGAAGCATTAGATATGACCGGTTTCTTTCCGCCGTCGTTTGATTGGGCGTTTAATTCAATGCCATCGGGACATACAGCAATTAGTTTTGCAGGACTGGTTATGATTGGAATGTTGGCACCAAAATACAAGCCGTTGACGTGGACCGTGGCGATTATTATTGGTCTGTCACGTGTCGCAATAGGGGCGCATTGGCCAAGTGATGTTATCTTGGGGGCCTTTATCGGTATGGTGGTTGCTGATATTGTTAAGGGAATGTTGCTGAAAAAATAAAAATGCAGGCGGTAAAATTTATCGCCTGATTTTTTATGAATTTTATGATAAAATATATTCGTTATGGCAGGAAATTCTAGATTTTTACCGGGCAGTGTGGCAGATGCACTGAGAAGTCTGTTAAAGCGATTTGTTGGGGCGGTCGTTTTGGCGGTGGCGTTGTGGGCCCTGGGGGTGTTGGTGTTCTTTAATCCGTATTTGGATGGGTTTGGTGTGGCCAGCACATTTGGTAGTCATTCGGTTATGGGATGGTGTGTGGGGGCGTTGCGTTATGCCATCGGAACAATTCCAGGGATTTTTGTGCTGTTATGCGTGGCACGTTGGGGGGCGGCACGGTTAATTGGTTTGGATTGTGGCGCAACACCAGAATATAATTTCTTGCGTGGGTTTATTGCGGTTTGTTTGGGGGCGACGGGATTTGGCTTGGTTTCGCAAAAGGCAGTGTATGGTGGTCTGTTTGGGGCAATTGCGGCAATGGATTTAGCGCAATTGTTGGGGGCAATGGCGCCGATTGTTGGAATTTTGTGTATGGTT
This sequence comes from Alphaproteobacteria bacterium, assembly GCA_017471805.1. GTDB lineage: Bacteria > Pseudomonadota > Alphaproteobacteria > Rs-D84 > Rs-D84 > Enterousia. Next base: position 9,835 of record JAFURS010000040.1, on the reverse strand, counting down.
GCGTTCTTTTGGATGGGGGGCGTGATTTTGCACGTTCGTTGGGCCCACGTTAAGGCGGCAATTCGTATGTTTGTGCGTTGGTTGCGTTGGGTTGGGGCGGCGTTCCATCTGGTGTCGCCACGAAGTGCAGGGGCGGTGCAGGATGTGCGTGATGGTGATTTTGCCGTGGTCGAGAGTAGTGATGTAGAGGCAGAAGATGTTGCCCCAGATGAACCTGTTCAGGAAAAACCAAAACGTGGTTTATTAGGACGGCGAATACAAAAGGTTCAAAATGCGCCCAAGGCGGCTGCGGTTGTGCCGGTTGTCGCGCCAAAACGGGTGCGGGCTGTGTCGTCTGGATACCAGTTGCCAGATCCACGTTTGTTGGAAAAGTCTGCGGCGGCAAAATATGTTGTGACCCCAGAATTAAAGCAAAATGCACGGGCAATGGAAACGCATTTCGCAGAATATGGTGTTGAGGGACGGGTTGTTGCGATTAAGCCAGGGCCGGTGGTGACGTTGTATGAATTTGAACCTGCACCAGGACAGAAGATTGTTGATATCGAAAAGACAAATAGGGATATGACACGTGCAATGGCGGTGGAGAAATTCCGTATATCGCAATTGCCAAAGTCTAATTATTTGGGGGTCGAGGTTGCGAATTTGGAACGTCAAATGGTGCGCTATCGGTCGTTGATGGAAGATGATTTGTTTGTAAATTCAAAGTATAAAATACCGTTGGCGTTGGGGGTTAATATCGGCGGAAATCCAATGTATTTTGATTTGGCAAAAATGCCGCATATGTTAATCGCAGGGCGAACTGGGTCGGGTAAATCGGTGTTTGTGCAATCTATTATCACGTCGATTGTTTATCATTTTACACCAGATAAATGCAAGTTGATGATTGTTGACCCCAAGGGTGTTGATTTTGTGTTCTGGGATAATATTCCACACCTGATTACACCGATTGTAAAGGCGGACCCACAGGCGGCAATTAACGCACTGAAATGGGCGGTGCGTGAAATGGAAGAAAGATTCAAGCAGTTGCGTGTATTAAATGCACGTAATATAGAAAGTTATAATGAAATTGTTGCGCAAAAACGTGCCGCAGGCGAAAAAGTGACTAATCAGGTGCCGGTTGGAACAGACCCAGAAACAGGCGAGTTGATTTTTGAAACACAGGAAGTTGATTTGTCAGATATGCCGTTCTTGGTCATTATTATTGACGAGGTGGCAGACCTGATGGCGGTTGCACGCAAAGAAGTTGAATTATCTGTGCAACGTATTGCACAAAAGGCCCGTGCGGCAGGTATCCACCTGATTATGGCGACCCAGCGACCTGATGCGACGATTATTACCGGCGTTATCAAGGCTAATTTCCCAACACGTGTTTCGTTCCAGGCGGCAAGCCGTATCGACAGTATGACAACATTGGGGGCAACGGGGGCAGAACAGTTGCTGGCGATGGGGGATATGTTGTTTAGTGAAGGTGGACATCCGGCGGTTCGTATTCACGGGGCGTATATAAGCGACGAAGAATTAAACAAGATTGGCGACCATTGGCGTAGTCAGGGTGAACCAGAGTATGCCGAAGGGGTCACAGATGGCGATGATTCAGGCGGATTCCCAGGTATGCCAGGGGCAATTTCAGGTGGTGGTGCCGGTGGTAAGGGGGGCGACCTGTATGAGCAGGCCAAAGAGATTGTTATTCGTGATAAAAAGCCAACGATTTCATATCTGCAACGACGTTTGGGTATTGGGTATAATAAAGCGGCAGGTTTGATTGAGCGTATGGAGCAAGACGGTATCTTGTCAGAGCCGGACGCAAATAATAAGCGGCATATTATTGCAGGCTAAATATAGCAATTTATCTAAAACTAAGTCCAAAAAAATTATGCAATATATGTGTGTGGGGGCATAGGTTGGTTGTATAGTGAAATGTTTATCGTTTGGTGTTTTTAACTTTTTTATAATGAATATTTATGATATAATTTCACTAAAAGGAGTTGTTTATTATGAAAAAATTAGGTTCTGTTTTTTTTGGTATGTTGGCAGCAATCGCAGCGGTTAATGCAGATGCGGCAACAAATTGGGGAACACGGGCAGGGTCCAGTGCAGATTTGTCAGGCGCACCCGCCACACGAACACGTGAAAATGTTAACTATGAAAAATATCAAACACGCACGTTAACAAAGACATATGAATCCAAAGATGCAGGTGATTTGTATTATTCAAAACCTGCAAATCGTAGCGCATTGTATAAACAATACGAGGGGGCAGGGTCTTCGTCTGCAAAGTCAAGTAAGACAACAACACGGACAACACGGTCGGAAAAAGTTGTGAACAAGATGAAACGTAAATATTTCTTGGCACATCCGTTCTATCAGCCGTTGGAAGGTATGTTTGGGTCACATACGGATTTGTCTTATAATATGAATTCTTATGATTTTACAATAAATCAGACTGTGCCAGTTTTTGATGTGTCTGATAATCCTGTGACGGCCTGGAATGGATATGGCGGTAAGTGGGATATGACAGGATTTTCAATCAAAGAAGATTTTAGTTATGGTATCACAGATCGTATCGCAATTATGGCAATGTTGCAGTATGATGCAAATGAATATAAATTCGAATGGGACGATGAATCCCCAGATGATAAAATGGATGACAATGGTCTGAATTTATTCGGATTTGGTGGGCAGTGGCGTTTCGTTGATAATGAAAAATGGATTGCAACTGCGTCTGCGTATTTCCAGCATCAAAAAGATATTGCAAATAATTATCTGATTGAATTAAAGGGTGGATACAAGGTTGCGTCATCAACAATATATGGTTTGGCACGTGGTTGGTATGTTGATTTAGATGGTAATTCATATGGCAATGGTGTGACGGGAACTAATCCATTGGGTGGCGAATCAACAATGTATTTACCATACCAGGTCGGCGATACAAGTGTTATGTATCTGGAAGCGGGGGCCGGTGTGTTTAGTGTCTTGAACGAAGATTGGACATTGAATGTAGAGGCAATCTTTGGTGATTATGATTGGCATAATCAGGGCAGTATCAAGGGCGCAATTGGATGGCAACCAAATGATTGGTTCGCATTAAATCTTTATGCAAAAATGGCGTTCTATGACAGTGCCGATGGCAAAGATTTAGGTTTCTATTGGAAAGAACCAGGTGCGTTCTATGAAGCAAGTGATGGTTCAAAAGTTGAAATGACCGAATTTACAGAATTGGGAACAGCAAAGATTGATAACTATTCAGAAACCAAAATTGGTTTACAGGTTATGTTCCAGTTCTAAGGTATAAAACTTGAAATGTTTGCCCCAGGTGTTATCTTGGGGCAATCATTATATGATGTATAGGGAGGGGGAAAATGAAAAAAATTTTGTCGCTTTTGATGATATGTGCCGGTGTTTCGATTTCGTCGCTGGCGTATGCAAATGATTTAGCAAATGATACGTCAGACCCGTTGTTTTTGCAGGGACAAGAAGAAATTTTTACACAATCGTCAATTACATACTGGGACCATATCTTGCGGGCAGGGCAATCGATATCATATGGTATGAATGAACGTTTGGCCATTGGGGTGGATGTTCACTATCAACAGGATTTTAATGGCAAGGAAGATGGTTTTTCCGCAGTTGATTTGGGTGGTGTCTATCGTCTGTCGAATGCAGGGGATAACAGTGCAAATATAATTTCTGATGTTTTGTTCGGGTTTAAATTCGGCGGCAGTTCACAGGTCAGAACACCAGATTATGCAGATTCTACCTATTATGTTGGGCTGCGTTTTGGACGGCAATGGGCCGGTTTGACGTTGGCGGCAACGGTAAAGTCAACCTGGGTGTTTGATGATACACGTGGTGTGGCATTCTTGGATTTTTCGCCAGAGGCTTATTTTAGAACCGCACCAGATTGGCGGATTGGAACAGGTTTGACTATTCGCAAGGCAACCCACAAGGACCCAATCGATGATACTGATTTTGATCAAGAGTGGTTGCATTTCAAGGTTGTTCGTCAATATGGACGCACACAATATATTGGACACGCAGATTTTGAATTTGAATCTGATGACATTCAGGTTGGATTTCAAATAAATATATTGTTTTAATTAAAAAAATCCCCATATTTTGGGGATTTTTTCTTTTGCCTTTTTATTTTGGGTTATGCCTGGGCAGGTTGAGATTGTGTCTGCTTTTGCGCATACAGTTGTGCAAAATCAACAGGCTGCATTGTAAATGTTGGGAACCCTGATTCAGATGTCAGACGTGTAATCAAACTGCGAACCGCAGGGAACAATAATGTTGGAACATCAATCAGTAATGTTTGTTTCTTGGTTTCGTCGTCAATTTCCTGTTCGCCCAATTGAACCAGACCAGAATATGTGGATTCAATCAAAAAGATAGATTTGTCGCCATTTTCCAATTTCGAATGAACCTTGGTAATCAGGTCAACCATAAACAAATTGTTTTCGGCACCTTTAATCTGAATGTCTATGTTGATTTCAAGTTTTGCCTGGCCGTTGTCAGATTTGAAAAATAATTCTGGAACGTTTGGGCTTTCAAATGAAATGTCTTTTAAAAACTGAGAGATGATACTAAATTTTGCCATTTGTTTTCTCCTTCGAATTGTATTCTGGCGAATGTAATGTCTGGACTTTGGTCCGTGTTTTATGTTAATATAACATCAGAAAAAGTTTTTACAAGTGGGAGACGGGATAAAAATGCGTTTTTTTCAAAAAAATATGATTTTTAAGGGCTTGTTAGGGCTGGGGGTGCTGGTTTTTATGGCGGGGTGCGACGTTTCAACGCCAACGGTGTCCGGGGATAATTCGGTTATTCCGTCGAACTTTAAGCGGGTGTCGTATAATGATTTGCCAGGCTGGCGTGATGATGATGTGCGATATGCGTTGCAGGCATTTCGTAATTCGTGCAAGGCAAAAATTCAATATACAGGTCGCTTAATCCCAGATAAAGAACTGTTCGCAGAAAAGTGCAGAATGTTGCCAAGTGCGTCCGCAGATGTCGCAACGGTCCGTGCCTGGTTTGAATCACATTTTCAACCGTATCAGATTTATAATGAAAATGGTGGGGACAAGGGAACATATACAGGATATTATTCGCCAATTATTCCGGCCTGTCGCACGAAGACAGCACAGTGTAATGAACCGCTGATGGGGATTCCAACAGACGGGCGAAAGTATAAGGGTGTGCCAAAGAAAGATATTGTCGAAAATAAGATAGGTCGTGTCTTGTATTGGGCGAATATTGTCGATGTGCAAAATATTCAAATCCAGGGGTCGGGGAATTTGCGTCTGGAAGATGGGACGGATGTTAAATTGAATTTTGCCGCCGTTAATGATATGCCGTTTAAGTCAATTGGCGAAGAACTGCGTAATCGTGGGATTCGACCAAAGGGGGGATTCTCGTCAGAGGCAGTGTGGCAGCACTTGAAGGCAAATCCGACGTTGGCAAAAGATGTGATTTATAAAAATCCACGTTATGTTTATTTCTATGAATCAACACCGCCAGATGTGATTGGTAAGTTGGGAACACCGTTGTCTAAGATTCGCAGTGTCGCAATGGACGATGATTTATATACGTTGGGATTGCCGGTGTATGTTAATACAAATCTGTCAGATGGACGGGCGTTCCGTCGTCTGATGATTGCGCAAGATACAGGTAGTGCAATTCGTGGCTGGATTCGTGCGGATATCTTCTTTGGTAAAGGGGACGAGGCATATAAGTTCGCCCAGGGACAACACGCACAGGGACAGATGTTTATACTGATGCCAAAAGAATATTCTTATGTCAAGCCACGATAAAAAATTTAACGAGAGATTAAAACGTCCCCAGACAATTGCTGGGGCGTTGGGGGGACTGATTAAAATTTTTGGGGTGCGGGCGTCTGATTCTGATTTGCTGCAACGTTGGGATGAAATTATGGGGGCCGAGATTGCGGCGGTCGCACACTTGGCGGCAATTAAAAAAAATCGTGATAATACTTTTAATGTCGTTATTAGACCAACAAGTCCTGCGTTCGTGTTGCAATTGTCATACAGAACAGATGAAATAAAGGCACGTATAAATAAATACTTTGGTTATGATGCAGTTAGTAAGATAAGTTTTAGAAAATGAAAAAACGTATTTTGGGTATTGACCCGGGGCTAATTCACACAGGTTGGGCGGTTGTTGATGTTGAGGGGGCTTCACGTAAGTATGTGGCCAGTGGGGTTATTTTGCCAAAAACAAAATTATCGTTCGCAGAAAGATTGACGACTATTTTTCGGGGGGTAAGCGAACTGTGTGATACGTTTTGTCCCAATGAATGCAGTATTGAAATTACCTTTGTAAATAAAAATCCACAGACGACGTTAATACTGGGACACGCACGTGCCGCCGCCATTGTGGCAGTTGCAAACAAAGAAATCCCAGTGTTTGAATATGAACCTAATAAAATAAAAAAGGCTTTGACCGGGGCAGGGCACGCAGATAAATCTGCCGTAGATAAAATGGTAAAAATATTATTGCCGGTCGCAAATCCAAAGACCCCAGACGAAGCCGATGCAATTGCAATTGCGCTGGCGCATAGTAATATGATGCGAATTAGTGGTATGAAAATGTAAAAAATTGGCTTTTATATATTTATATTTTATGTTAAAATTGTGGTTGTAGAGAGAAAATGAAGTTTTTTAAGCAATTTTTGTTATTCGTATGTTGTCTGTGTCCGTTTGTCGCAGGGGCGCAGGTTGCAACCACCGCAGGCAGTAATTTAACCGCCTGGAACGGAAATTCAGGGGCAACAAATAATAATAACTGGAATCAGTTGATGAATAATCGGACGCTGGCAACAGGGGCGGTGGATGCGGCGCCAACGGCTGATTTTGGAAATTGTAATTCTTTGATTTTGCGCTGTGCGCAACCAAAGTGTTCGGGTTGCACAACAATGGAAATTGCACGGCCGATTGTTTCGGGGTGTGTTAATAGCAATGAAGTCTGTAAAAAATATGGCGATGATTTGATTGAATTTATTTCTGCACAGATGGTGTCAACGGCGACAAATAAGGCACAGCAGGCAGAAATAGCAGCACAACAGGCGGCGGCGCAATCGGTGGCGGCACAAAATAATGCGCAACTGCAACAGATGCAACAGCAGATGGCGCAAATGCAATATGAAATGCAACAACAAAATGCCCAACAAATGGCACAAATGCAGGCGGCATTGGATGAACAAAAAGCGTTGACGGCGGCCGCCGTGGAAAAGCAGTCAAATAATCAGGGCGCAACAGGTTCGGGCGGCGCAACCGCATCAACAGGTGCTTTGTCAGATGAACAGATTGCCGCCGCACAGCAGGGCGTTGCAGCAGATATTTTGGCACGTCAACAGGTTTCTGGGCAAATTATGTCCAAGATAGAGGCGGCCGAGGTTGCGTTGAAATCACTGAAAGCAACAATGCAAAATGCGTTCGAATATGCAGGATGTGATATGTCGGGTAATAACTGTGTTGGACCAAAACGGGTCAAGGTTTTCAAGACCAAGGCATTGCAGTTCTTTGAGCCGTATAATGATGTGTTGAACGAATTGTATGATGCGCTGATTACAGCCCAGGCGGTTGGGGTTGATATTACCGATATTTATATGATGTTAAATGGGTCATGTAATCGGTGGGGGGAATATTTGTGTTCTTCTACGGCACGGGAAACATATAATAGTGACAATTGTCAGAATCGCAGGTCACGTCGGTCGAAAACAACAAACGGTGGGGCGGAATGTTATGAAGGTCAGGTTATTCCCGCCGAAGATAGTCCGGCCTGTGTATTGCAAAGAACATTGGATGACAAAGAAGAAGTTCAGCGAAATTGGTTGTATGCGGAAACAGGGGACAGTGATGATATGATTCGCATAGGGTGTGCGTCGGCGGCATTGGAATCATCAGTATTTTTCCGTGGGCGTAAAAAACAGGCGTCGATAGATATTGAAACGTTGGAACGTATTATTGAACAAGACGCACCAGAAATATATGGTGGGAATCGCTTTGCAGGGTCGTTGAGCCCAGACCCAGATGGGGTAAAGTATTGTGCCGTGACGTCGTCGGGTTATCAGTCATTGCAAAAGGCAGTATCGACAAAAACATTGCCAAAGAAAATTTGCACAACAGATAAAAATCTGGAAACAACGTGGTTGTCGGGTGGTCGTGTGACGGATTATAGGGGGCAATCGTTTGGGGATTTAGGAAATAAAAATCCAGAATATAACAAAGAAAATGTTTGTTTGTATTTCTGGGGTTCGTGGAATGGTGGTCGTTGCGAATGTAGTGGTGTTTGGGAGGACGGCTGGTGTGTGACCAGTTTACAAGGTGGCAACTATATGCAGACATTAGCACAAAATGAGTGTATCAAAACAGGTGGTGTTCACGATGGAAGTGCATTGAGTTTTGGTGATTATTGTATGTGTGGGTTAGCCAAATATAATCCGAGTGTGTGGGGTTGTTCGAAAGATAAAAGACTTTTGCGGAAATTTTAATAAATGAAAAAAATAAAAAAGATTTTTGTTGTGATGTTTGTCTGTCTGGGGATGGGCGGGGTGTTTATGGCGTCGGGATTCGCGGATACAGGATGCGAGTCAGAGACAAATGATAGAATTGTGCCGGAATTGGCACTGTGTTCAACACACGTGTATAATATCGGTGGAACAAAAAATCCATCAGGGGCGGATAAGCAGTTGATGAAGGATGTTGTGGCGTTGAAAACAACTGTTATGACACAACAGATGAACAAGCAATATGAATATTTAGAGGCGATGATTCGACGTTTCAAGGTTCAGTTGGAAAAAGCTGTTTTGACAACAGGGTTAGAGGCAAAAGGGGCCGCATCGTCCAATAGTTCATCTGGCACAACGTTTAAGTCAAATGACCGTAATATCTTTATGGCAGGGGTCAAGAATTGTAATAATGAATTGCTGCCAATGGATGTTATGACGTGTTTGAATAATAATATGAATACTATTTCAAATATGTCGGGTAATGCAGATAATATTAGTCTGGAATTGCGCAAGCAATTGGAAAATGATTTTAATTTGTTAAATAATACAACTGTCAATTCTATTAAGTGTACTGTGACGTCGAAAACAAACAATGTTGATTGTCTGGACTATAAAAAAATTACCAAGAAAAAAGATTTTCAGGAATGTTTTGATAATATGCGGATATGTTTGCGTGATAAAAGTTATGCCCTTAGTCAGGCGGCAAGACAGCAAAAGAAAGAATAGGTTGTTCCCTTGAAAAGTTTTTTTGTTAAGAGTGGGGAAAGTTTGTTTGGAGGTTAATATTTTCTTGATTTTGTTTTCATATTGTATATAATCGTATGGCTTTCAATTTGTTGCGGGCATAGTACAAAGGCTAGTATGCAAGCCTTCCAAGCTTGAAATGCGGGTTCGATTCCCGCTGCCCGCACCAGGGATTGGGCGTGCGCCGGAGTTGGAGAGCCGGGGCAGACTGTAAATCTGTTGGCTTAAGCCTGAGCTGGTTCGAATCCAGCCACTCCCACCAGAAATAAAAAACACCCCCTGTGTGGGGTGTTTTTTATTTCGGTGAATGTGGTTTATGGATTTGAAACACGCAATCGTATGATTGCAGGTTCGACAATGAGTAAGCAAGAACAAGCAGAGCGCAGTTCGAGCGCTAACGAATGCCCCGCAGGACTAAGTCCGAGGGAATCAGCCACTCCCACCAAAAGATACACCGAACTTCAAAAGTGAGGTTTTTCTTTAGATTTCTAATAATTTTAAATATTCGAAAACAGCTTATTCAAAAAACACCAAATTTTACCAATCTTCGAACAGCTTTGTTGAC
>JAFURS010000039.1 GCA_017471805.1 Alphaproteobacteria bacterium | reverse complement strand
CTTCCAGAAATGCCTGGGCGCATAAAAATGCGACTTCGATATCTATGTCGTCAGCGGCCAGTGCCAGAACGTTTATGTCGTCGTGAAAGCGGTCGTCGTGAACCTGGGATGGGCGATCGCAACGGGATGCACGAATGTGACGATAACGGTTGGCGGCAATCATAACACCGGCGCCTGTGCCACAAATGATAATCCCACGAGATTCAGGGTCGTCGTTCATCGCATCTGCCAATGTGGCGGCAACGTCAGGATAATCGGCAGGTGTGTTTGGGTCGTCAACACCCAAATTTACAACCTGATAGCCGGCAGTTGACAGCATTTCAATTAAATATAATTTTAGCCCTACCCCACGGTGGTCAGCGGCAATAAAAACCTTGGATACAGATTTGTTCATTTTTCTTTGTCCTTTCGTTTTTCAAGTTTACATTCCAGACCAGTGTTCCCGGTAATGTTCAAGGTGTGATATGACAATGTTCCCGTCATATGGGCAGCACTGAATATGTTTGCAGTGTTGACAGTTGCAGGTCCTTCTAGGGTGCCGTGTAAAAACAATACAGGTGTTTGGACCGAACCAACAACACGGCCACCACGACCAATAACAACGGTTTCAGCAACGATATTACCAATCACTTCGCCGTGAATCTGGACGTTGTGGTCTGTTTTTATGTCGCCAGTTAATTTGCACCCTGCCCCGATTACGGTTGGGGATTGCTTTTCGGTTGAGTTTGTAAATGCCAACATTGTTATTCTTCCTTTACAAATTTTGTTGGGTCAAATGGTGCGCCCTTGTATCTGATTTCGTAATGCAGATGTGGGCCAGTTGAACGGCCCGAAGAACCCGCCAGACCAATGACTGTGCCAGGACGAACCCAGTCGCCACGTGATACTATTATTTGCGACAGGTGCGCATACAGTGTTGTAAAACCCAGACCATGGTCGATTTCAACCGTTGTGCCATAACCAACACGTTCGCCCGCCGATACAACACGGCCAGGTGCAACCGCCATTAGTTCTGTGCCGATTTTGCCGGCAAAGTCAATGCCACGATGCTTTTTAGGTTTGCCTGTAAATGGGTCTTTGCGGGTGCCGTAATTAGATGTGATACGTGAATTAACAGGTTTGCCAATTGGTAATATCTCGTTCAGACGGCGCAGACCGTTCCAACGTTCCAGACCGTCCGCCAATTTTTGATATTTTTCGTCCAGTTCTTTGTCAAATTCAATTGGGGTAAAGGCAGAGCCAACCAATGGGTTTGTGTATTTATTTGCATTGCGCAGTAATGTGGCCTGATTTAATCCCAGTGTCGCCAGGGTGCCGTTGATACGCTTGATATTCTTTTGCAGTTCGTCGGTGTTTTCCTTGGTCAGGGCGGTGACAGTGTCAACAATTATGTTGTCGGCATCCATAATTTCAGCCATCGTGTCCAGCATTTGTAAATTGCGTTTCTTTAAATCTTCGTTTTCGGCACGGGTCAATTCGTATTCAGCCGACAGTTCAGATATTTTTGTGTATTCAGGTGTGAAATCTTCGTTGCTTAGCATTTCAACGATGCGTGTGCGCAAAAAGTCCAGTTCGCCCCACGTCTTGATGCGGGTGTTCATTAGTTTTTCTTTTTCAGCGTCGGATAGTTTCTTGGTATTCAAAACCTTGTCGTCGATGACGTTTAAATCACGAACTAGATTGTTATATTTCGTCAAGTATGTTTGCAAATCAGACATATGACGGGTGTGGGTGGTGCGGGCCTCTTCTAGTTGCTGGGTGCGCTTTTGCAATAATGGACGATGATAGACAAATACATAGGTTGACCAAGATGCCCATAAAATAAGACCAACCTTGCCACAAAAACGGGTAAAACGCCAGAAACTGCTTTGTCCATAGGTGTAGACGTTGCCACGGGGGGTGTCCATAACCGTAAATTCACGTGGCGGAAACAGGCGCACAATCAGACGCCATATTGCACGAAACGGGGACGTTATAAACGCCCATAGCGATGTAAAATATCGTGTTATAAAGTTTATCATTTCTGGGGTAGTTTAGACAAAATATCGTCAATAGTCAAGCCGTCACGCAAAATCGGGTCGTAATTCATAGGCAGGCCTTGGTATATTGTTGTTATGCCACGGGTGCCCAGGCGGCCCGATAATAATACACGTTCGGCGGTTGGTTTGCCGCTGAATAATGGAAAGATTTTTATGTCGCCTAGTTTTTTTGACATTGCGCCAATGGCAGTGGCAGCGGTGGCGGCATCTGTTATTATGCAAAATGTTCCCATTGGGCGCACACGGGCAAGGCACCGATTTATCCAATTGGTCAAATCGGCATTATGGTGGGCATTGTGTTGCGCCGGTGTGCCGTTGAAATATGGCGGATTGGTTATTACCAGGTCAAATGTTCGGTCCGTGCGCCAGGTATAGATGTCTTTTGACAATAATTCAAGGTCGATGTTGTTTAGTTCACTGTTAATGCGTGCGGCGGTCAGCATTTGGTCGGATGTGTCCAGGCCTGTGATTTTAGCGTTTGGGTTATGGGCGGTAATGCACAGTGATACACCACCACTGCCGATGCCAACATCCAATACTGTTTTTGCGTTTGTTGGGGCAAAAGCCGCCAACCAGACAGCGTCAGACGTTGGGTTGTAGTGACTGTGGCGCATTTGAATGCGGCCACCAAGTAGAGTAAAAAAATCTTGTTTTATGTTCATTGCCATTTATAATAAAACATTAAAAACAAAAGGCAAGTTTATGTTAGATGATGTAATTGTTGTTCAAAGTGCGGTTAGTGCGTTTAATAATGCGGCATTATGGGCGCCTGCTTTTTTGTGGTGGGCGGTGTTGGCGTTGCCATTGTTTGTGTTTGTTTATAAATATGCGGATATGCTAAATAACTGTTGGGATGGCGCAAAGGGAAATATGTTGCAACGGATTTCTGTGTGGGTGGCCGGATTAACGTTGGTATGGGTTGTGTTGTTTGGTGGGGCATATGATGTTCTGCGGGATAGTTTGTCGGTGTTGCCGATGATGGTGGCGACAATTGTGTTTTTAACGTCATTGTTTGTGTCGTCGCATCTAAGGAAATATCCCCTGCCCCGTATGGTATGGTGGCGGTGGTTGTTGGTGATTGCGTTTGTTGCGCTGGTTGCGGTGTCTGATTTGCACGTATGGTGGGGGCCGTTGTTGCAAGTTGGTGCGCTGGGGCTGGGGGGCGTGTTGGGACGTGTGGCCAAGGCAGAAATGCGCCCGGTGGCGGGAACGGTGCTGATTGTAATGTCAGTGGCAGTGGCGATGTTGATGCAACCTGAATTTTTTAGATTTGGACAATTGGGGAATTTAACTGTGGCACATTTGGTCGCAATGTTATGTTTGGGTGGTGTAGCAATGGCGACCGTGGCGGTGACAAATGTTAAGGCAATGGGAAAAATAAAAAAAAGTGTGTTCGCAAAGTTAAAATGGTTGATGCGTGTAGGGTGTGCGCTGGGGGTGGCATTGTTTATTCTGACCGAGGCAGTTCCAGTATTCTTAGGCACGTTGGTGGTTTTGTTTGCAATGTTCGCAATGTCTGTTTTTCATAGCGCAAAATCGTTTGATGATATGGGGGATGTTTTGTTTGCGATAATGCTGATGGGGTTTGGTGTAATTACTGTTATGCCAGTTATCACAGTGATGGGGATTTTGTTGCTGAAAAAATCTGGGACAGATGGATTCTGGGGACGGATTAAGGCCTTGTTATAATTGGTTATATTTCTTTAATACCATTTTTATGCATATTGGTGTATTATCAGGCTGATAATAATGTAAAAAAAGTGAGTTTTATTATGGCAATACATCCAACTGCAATTATTAGTGAAGGTGCAAAACTGGGGGCGGATTGTAAAATTGGACCCTATTGTATCATTGGACCAAATGTTGTGCTGGGGGACCGGGTTGAACTGGTGTCGCACGTGGTTATAGACGGAAAAACGTCGATTGGCGATGATTCTATTGTGTATCCGTTCGCTGTGCTGGGGGTTATGAGCCAGGATTTAAAGTGGCAAGATGAAGCAACTATGACCGGATTGCGTATTGGTAAACGGTGCAGAATTCGTGAATATGCAACAATTCATTCGGGAACGCCGGCGTCAGATGGAACAGTGATAGGTGATGACTGTCAGATTATGGTTAATGCACACGTTGGACACGATTGCAAGGTGGGAAATAGTGTCGTGATGTCTAATTTGGTTCAGGTCGCAGGACACGTTGAAATCGAAGATTTTGCAATATTGTCTGGCGGGGTTATGGTGTTGCAGTTTGCACGTGTTGGACGTAATGCCTTTATCGGTGGTATGTCGGGGGTTGGCAGTGATGTGTTGCCATATGCGATTTATGATGGTAATCGGGCGGTATATCGCACAATAAATCGTGTGGGCTTGATGCGACACGGATTTACAAACGAAGATATGCACGCAATTCACGCTGTCTATGCGGCGGTTTTCCGTGGCGGTGAAGGAACTGTGTCAGAACGATTGGCCAAGGTCCGCAAGGAAGTTAAAAATAATAAGTATGCAATGGATGCAATTGACTTTATAGAAAATCGTTCAAAACGTGGAATCGGAACGTCTAAAAATGCAGAATAAAAAATTGACGGTTTTTATTATCGCCGGTGAAGTTTCTGGTGATGTGTTGGGCGCACGCATAATGTCAAATATGACAGATGTTGATTTCGTCGGGATTGGTGGCGAAAATATGCAGGCAATGGGTTTGAAATCATTGTTCCCAATGTCTGATTTGGCAGTTATGGGTGCGGTCGAGGTTTTGGCGCACGCACGCACACTGACACGGCGTATAAAGCAGACAGTTGATGCAATTTTGAAAATAAAGCCTGATGTTATTTTGTCGATTGACGCACCAGGATTTGCCAAAAGTGTTATAAAACAAATTCGTAAGTGTCCAGATGGTCAGAAACTGGTTCAGGCGGGATTAAAATTTCAGCACGTTGTCGCACCCCAGGTTTGGGCCTGGCGACCGGGACGGGCAAAAAAATACGCCAAGATATTTAATCGTTTGTATGCGTTCTTTGATTTCGAAGTGCCTTATTTTACAAAATATGGATTGGATACAATTGCGGTTGGACATCCTATTGCAGATGGGTTGGTCGGAAAGTATAAGACCAATAAGAAGTCCGATGAAAAAATAATAACGTTGGTTCCAGGCAGCCGTATGAGCGAAGTTAAGCGACTGATGCCGTTAATGCGTGACGTTGCAGAACGTTTATACAGAAACGGATATATGGGATATAAATTTATTATTCCAACGGTTGAAACAACCGCTGATTATGTGCGAAAAGAGGTCAAAAAATGGCGTGTGACACCACAATTGGTTGGCGCCAGTGAACGATATGATATATATGCAAAAACATATATTGCAATTGTGGCCAGTGGGACCGTTTCGGCAGAATTGGCAATGATGCATATTCCAACGATTGTTGTCTATAAGATGAATCCGATAACGTCGTGGCTGGTTCGTCAGATGATACGGGTTAAATGGGTGTCGTTGGTTAATATCTTGTTGAATCGTGGCGTTTTGCCGGAATTTTTAGGAACTGCTGCAACGTCGGAAAATGTTTTAGAAGCGGTGCAACAATTAACAATACCGTCAAAGCGTGACAAGATGATTGAAGAATTAAAAAGTGCCGATGATATGTGGCGACGTAGTGATGGTGGTGCCAGTCAGTTAATTGCACAGGAAATAAAAAAATCCGTTTAATGCGGATTTTTTTATTTTGTTAGTGCGTGTGTTTTTACTTTGTTTTTGTTTGGTGGACGTTCAAATTATTCAATACCTTCGGGGATGCCGATTATTGTGTCGGTGCCATTTGTGCAGACTGTTTTGCCATCGGTGTTTGGTTGGCCACTTGTATTATCTGGTTCTTTGTTTTTATATCCGATTGGGCATACCTGATTCTGGTTTGTGATTTGGGTTTGTGTGCACCAAGAATCTATGTCCAGTGTTTTGTCAAATGTCATTTGTTCGTCGGTTTCCGGCCATTTGTTGCAATCCATATCGGTTGCATTAGTTGAAGTAACCTTTCCTGTTGTTTCGTCTTTTGTTACTTTTGGTGCGACAGGCAATGCAGCAACACATTTTGCAGATTTGCCGAATTTACTGCGGCGGCCTCCATTTTCCCAGCACAGGCACGCACCCCACGATTGTGTCGCAACAGACAGGTTGTAATCACGTGGGCACATATTTTCATTTTCAATAATATCATATTTCTCGACAAGGGCAGCATAAGGCCCATCGTTGCTAGTGCTGAATTTTGCCAGGCATAAATTGTCGGAATCATATGTGTTGTTTTTGATATATTGAATTTCAATAAATCGACCCTGCAAGTTGGTGCATTGGGTTGTTAAAATGGATATGATTTGATTATAAACCTCGGTCGCAACGCCCGTTGAACGTGTATAACGATGATCGATTGCATATACGTCATTGCCGTTGATCTTGACTGATTCATCTTTTGCGAGGCCGTATATTGTGTATGTTGTTTCGTCAGCGTTATTTTTTTGATAGTAGTATCTTGTGATATTGTTATCGGTGGATTTGATTGCAGGGTATGAATCAAAACCGCCAAATGCGTCTTCTATCATTTTTTCGTCGCTGCAGGCAGCAATGTCTTTTAATTGTTTTGCACATTCTGATTTTAATTCTGGTGTGCCGTCGGGCTTGTGTTCGTATAAGGTGAACCAATCAGGGGCAAATTCAGAATCGGCTTTAAACAGACCGCTGTATGGATAATAGAAGTTTTCATAGTTTGTGCCACCGTAATTGTCAAAACACTGTTTTACAACCGCACGACAGGCCGCCAATGTGTCGGTTGCTT
>JAFURS010000038.1 GCA_017471805.1 Alphaproteobacteria bacterium | reverse complement strand
ATTAGGCATATTAAAATCCGCCCAACCCCACACCCACCGCCGAACACAGGCGTTTTTTATTTTTAATTTTTTATTAAATGTGAAGTTGATATAAAAATAATCCCCTTCACTGGCGAAGGGGTGGCTTGCGAACCGTGTTCGCAAGACGGGGTAGTGGTAATAATATATACCAACGTTCCCCTCTATGGAGGGGTGGCACGCAGTGCCGGGGTGGTCAAAGATTTCTTTATTATCTTAAATCAAAAAACTTGCCTGCACCACGAAGTTTTAACGAAGTGGTGTCATCCCGGAACCTGACTTTCGCACCCAGGTTCGGCAAATAAAAAGACACCTAAGCACAATCGAAACAAAAAACCCGCCAACCGGCGGGATTTTTTTAATTACAACTTTTCAACATAGTCAATATCTATTTCCGTTTTGAAAATACCACGGTCAACTTCGCCATACAGTTTCACGGTATCGGCCGGGCTAACGGTCTGACTACGCCAGTTATCTTCGTCTATTTCCACCGCAATCGAACCCGTTGAATCTTCGAACAGATATTTTTCATCACCCATACGTTGAACGATATGCCCCTTGACAATAACTGGCACATCATCACGCATTTCATTAACCTGTTTAACTGTCACAATTGTTTCTGCACCACCAACAAAACCACCCTTTGGATTTGTTGCGACCGCATCTGGTGCCGATGGTCCCTGAAATTCTGCGAACGCAGACCCAAATGTCATTACGCCCATAATAACAGCCATTGAAATTTTTTTCATATTTTACCCCTTTGGTTAAATAATCACTGGTAAAAATATTATATCACACCAACTATAAAAAAAGTCCAGGAAAAATTTCACATAAATTAAAAAATAGTGGGGGCCAACCGCCCCCCCTTTTTTACATTGGAATATCCTCGCATTTTTCAACCGGTTCTGACGTGGTGCACGACGTAGAATTACTACCCCCGATTCCCAAGAACCCATTTTTCTTTTTCGTTGTGCAACTTTGCGTCACAGTGCTGGTACAGAAATGACAATTTCTGGTTTCACGATTAAATGTTGACCACACTTCACGGCTATAACCGGCCCCTTCAAACTTATGACGTTTTGAACCAAAACTTAACGTTGATAAATCGACCCCTGACTGACCGAAATCAGAATTAGTTTTTAATCCTTCGGCGGTTGAATGTCCACCGGTCAACAAATCACTGTTCAACAGTCCTAATCCAACATCATATGAAATTGCATACGGTGGTGCCAATGGTGTATCAACGGCCGAATTTGGAACACCGGCCAATTCGCCATTTGTTGCCGCCAACCGTTGACACATATATTGCGCAATATCCGCAGACGCATCCTTGGTTGCTGTCACAACTGCATCATTGAACTTTTTATTATAATTATCCTGGGCCTGACGCAGTGCTGACACGGCAATCTGCATTTTGACCTGATTCAACAGATTTGGGAAACGTGCCGTTGTTCTTTCCTTTTTGCCACTAATTTGCGACAAATCACGTCCACTGACACAGAATTGAATTTCCGGATCAGATTCAATCATTTCGATTGTCCGGTTAATTGTCCCTGCGATATTATTCAGTTCCGCCTCTATCGTAGAAATAATTGCATCTGAATCCATAACACCGGCATTGCGTTCACGAATTTGTGCTAAATATTCCTGCACACCGATTTCCCCTGGTCCCAACTTAACCGTTTCATCTTCGCCAACATCTGTTGTTCGTCCTGACGCATCACCCATTTTGATTGAGCCAAACGAAATCATCCCCGTCACACGATATATTGTGCCGTCTTTTTGTGAGCGCAAACTGCCCGTCCCGATTGTTTCATCACTGGCAAAGCGGTTACAATCTGTGGTTGAACCACAAACCTCGGCCATTTTACGATCAACCAATTCCTGACATTGGTCAAGTGCGGCATTATCTATGTTCAAATACAATCCCATCAACATAGAATCCAGATCATCCATTGAAAATTCTGGATTATTCGCCTTGCAGACCACCAAACTGTCAATCGGACAAATATCGTGGATATAGTCATAATCCATACCGATACAATTTTGGAAATTTTCACCACAACGTGTATCAGCGGTAAAGCAATCTTTTACTTCCTGTGTGCAGGCATCAACACGCATTGCCGCCAATTTATCTTTAACATATCCCCAAATTAACGGTTCCATACGTTCACACGGGTCAATTTCCACCTTGCAAAAACTGCGTGCCATATCCGGCCGTGACAAACAGGCATCCATTGAATCAACACCCTTGCCTACAATATCATCTTTACAGGCCTTTTGAATACAGTTTGAAATATCGGTCAAACACGACTGACGGAACTTGGATTCCGCAGACATTTCTGCAACCTTGATTGTTGGTGCTGCCTCACGCAAAAATGCCGGCCATACCATATCACGCACCTTGACACACTGACCCAAAACATTTTCACAGACCAAACGTTTTGAACTCATAATCTCCATTGTAGATGCCGTGATGTCATATTTATCGACGGTTGCGACCTTGGTTCCCGCTGTGCTTTTCGCTGTATTATTTTGCATATTTTCAGATGCAATTGTTGCGACACAATTTTCCCAATTTTCACCACAGGCATCTTCGGTCTGCATACACTTTTTGAATTGAACCATACACTGACCCAAATCATATTTATTTGCAGAATCTAAACTTTCCTTTAACGCCGCCCGCACATCTGCCTGGGCCTGGGCAAGTTCATTATCTGCCTCGGCACGCTTTAATGCGATACTATTTTCAAATCCCTTGCAATCTGACACAATCTGTCGTGAATACATATTCCGCAACAGCGTCATATCCCCCGCACAAGATTCCGGCACCTGTTCCAAACATATTTCTTCGGCGGCGGCATACAACGCATCACCCGTCAAATCAGATATATTACTAATATCACTACCAAAAACATCGTCTTCTTCGTCAAGGACATTTGATTCCCACAACGCCATCAAGTCTGTTTTTTTCTGTGCTTTTTCATTTTTTTCTGAAATTTCATCTAACTCTTTTAGATTACCATCTTCGTCATATTCACGTGTTCCCGCAAAGACAATATCAGCATTTGCCCCCAGCTTTACTTTTTCAACTTCAACGGTTGCGACCCGTTCTGCCTCGGCCAAGATTTCTTGAATTTCAGAAAATTGCTTTTCATATCCTGCATTCAAATCACTGCACGCACAACTGCCCCCGGATTCATTTTCAGAAATACAAAACTGGTCCATACACCCATAATATGCATTATAACAGTCCTGGTCATACAGCCCTGACGCATCAGTCTTGGCACGCACCGTTGTTCCCTTTTGAATTGCCGACTGTTTGGCTGATTTTTTTGCACTTACCGCCAACGCATCACAATGCGGCAAAACAGACAACACACAAACAAGTGACGTCAACAACCCGATATTTTTTTTCATATGCTCTCTCCCACAATAACGGTCTTACATATTTATATCTTCGCAACTTTCGATTTCCTGACAGAACTCTTCCTGGCCACCACTGCTACGTCCCAAGAACCAACCACCAACGGCACCAATTGCGCCACCAATTGCCGTTCCCCAACCTGGTGCAATCATAGTCCCAGCCGACGCCCCCGCAGACAAACCACCTGCGGCCCCTTTGGCCCCGGCCGTCCCCTTGGTTTCGCCACCCTTTTCGCAGACCTGTTGCATACGACAAACGTGACAATTACGCAAATCTGGTTCAAAATGCACACTGCGGATATAACTATAATTCTTTTCCGACTTATCACGTGTTTCTACCTTATATGTCGCATAGCAATTTTTTTCTGCCTCTTCTATATCTTGCTGACGTGACAATTCTGCAATTTTTGATTCCAGTTCACGCATTGCACGATTTTCCGCCCCAATTTCTGCGATTAACTTTGCGGTATTAAAGACATTATTACCCAAACTACGACGTCCTGCTGGTTTTTTAGCATCGGCGCACGCCGCCACGGTAATATCTTTTTCAAACTGCTTGAAAAATTCATCAACCGCCGCCTTGGAATTATCACGCACCTGAACACGCAACTGCGTCATTGCCTGTTCTGTGTCTGGAATTTCCGTCAATCCAACAACCGTATCATCCGACGGCAGACAGGCCATATCTGTTCCACAAACCTTGCCCAACTGTTCCCCGAAATAATTAACACATCCCTGCATCATTTGATAATCCATCTGCAAGACGGCCGCCGACACAATAATATCAAACTGCGTTTCATTTTTGCACGACGGAAACATATCCTGGGGACACATTGCAATAATTTCAGACGTCTTTTTTCCAACACACTCTGGCGCAGTAAAGTTTTCGCCGCACTTGTCACGCAAACACGCATCAACATCGTTCTGACAGAACTGCGTCCGCAGATAGCCCAATTTATCGTTAACCACCGTTTTCAGCCCTGGAATAATCTCGTCACATTCGTCGATTATCGGACAAATTCCCGCCGCCACATTAACATCAGACAAACAGGCCGAATTTGTCTCGGTCGAACAACCATCTTCCAAGCAAACCTGAATTTGTGCCAAACAGGTCTGACGACGATATTTATCTGCATACTTTGCCGCATCAACCAATATAGACTCGGCTTCTGCTTCCCAATCTTGCAAAACATAATTTCTGACCGCCATACACTGATCTAAAACATTTTCACAGGCATACGCACGACGTCCCAACAAATCCGCATCTAAACAGTTTTCAAAATTCGCACCACAACCACCTTTGTCTGCGATACAGGACCGATACGCCAACAAACATTCACCACGATTATATTTATCAGTCGTATCCAGCATCGCCAGGCGGGCCTGACGAACCGCTGCCTCTGCCGTGCGTTTATTTGCCTGGGCATTATATTTCTGTTCCGTCAAATACGTGTTAAACGATTTGCAATCTGCGACAATCTGACGTGAATACAACATTTCTTCCATTTCTGCCTTGTCCGAACAGGCATCTAATTCCGCCGCACAAAATTCGGCTGCCATTGCATACAAACCATCACCGATATAATCATCCGCATCCAACGCATCCGCATCTTCACTTCCGCTATTTAACCACTCCGAAAAACTAAGCCCTGATGCACGTGAACTTCTCTTTGCGGCCTCACTCTCGCCAAAGACCAGACGTTCCTTGGCACCTAACTGCTCACGCTCAACCCCTTCGGTATATAGTTTATCGGCCTCTTCTTGGATTTTACGAATTTCATTTATCAAATCCTTGGACTTGTTAATATTAGAAGAACAGGCACAACGATACCCTTCGGATTCATCCAGCAGACAAAATTCATCCATACACGCCCGATACGCTTCACGACAATTAACACTTGGCGTTGGTTTTACACCATCATCCGAATCATCGCCACCACTTGGACCGTCATCCGGTTTTGGCACAACAACATCATTTTCATTCTGATTACCAGACGGCTTTGAAACATTTACCGACAAATTCGCACTGGCATTCACGGCCATACTTGGCATCCGAACCCCTGCCGCTGCAATACGATTAACACCAACACGTGCTGCGTCATCACGACTTGCCGCCAGCGCAATCCCTGGCATCAACACCAACAAAGTTGTCAAGAATTTCAAATTCATATTTCTCCACCCTACATAATTTATGTATTATTTTATCAAATGTTATCAACATTAACAAGAAAATAAAAAGCCCTTGCAATTTTCTATAAAAAACAATAAGATATAGCGCATAAATTCGAACAAAAAATTATAAGGAACAAAACAAAATGGCAAAAGATGATGTGATTGTTTTCAGCGGCACCGTCGAAGACAAATTACCCAATACAATGTTTCGTGTAAAACTGGAAAACGGCCACGAAATTCTTGCGACTGTCTGCGGCAAAATGCGCAAGGCACGCATTTGGGTAAACGTTGGTGAACGTGTTCGTGTTGAAATGACCCCATACGACCTGGACAAGGGTCGAATAACATTCGTTGAACGCAACCGCCCAACTGGCGACACAACGAGCCAATAAAAATACCGCCACCTGGCGGTTTTTTATTATAAATTACGAACTCATTTTACTTGTCTAAACACTACTATTTTGATACAATACACCCGTATATATACGGAATGAGAAAGGCTTGTATTTTTATTCTGACCCTTTTGGTCGGTGTTGTCGATGTCAACGCCGCTGTTCGCAATGAAAAAACAATAAACCGCACCACCACGTCTCAACGCACCACAACAACACGGCCAGACACCACAACTGATAAAAAATCAAGCGCACGCACCACAACAAACACAATTTCACGCACCGCCACGGCCCGCACAACAAAAACCGCCACCGCCGCCCGCACCGCCAAAACGGTCAGCACCGCCCGCAGCGCAATCAGCAACACCCCTGCTCGCAACATAAAAACCAACAACCGTGCCAATACGCTCCGTTCTGCAATTCGTCCTGCCCGTGCGACCATATCACTCAGCACACCACAATCGAACACATTTGGAACCGGCTATAACACGTGCCGTGATGCATACTTTACCTGTATGGATCAGTTTTGTGGAACTGCAAACGACGCATACCGCCGTTGCATATGTTCGACAAAACTTTCTGAAATTCAGTCACGTGAACGTGCCTTGGCCCAGGCTGCGGACCAATTACAGGATTTCAAGAACTTGAACCTCGAAGTGATTAACAAAACCTCGGCCGAGGTTAAGGCAATGTTATCCGCCAGCGACGGCGAATTTACCCAGTCTATAACCAAGGACACATCCGCCAGTGCATCACAACTATCGGGCATTAGTGATGTTTTATCAAAAACCAAAAAGAAATTATTATCAACCCAGGGCACCCTTGACATTGCCGGCGATATAAATTCTATTTGGGCAACAACCGACCTGATGGGCGGCGCCAACATCAGCAATCTTACCGGCGAAGCCTTATATAACGCTGTCCACGCCCAGTGCGCTGATTTAACCATCGACAAATGCCCCGACACCACAACCCAAACAATGGTTGTCACAGCATACGGGATGTATATTGAAAACGATTGTTCATTGCTAATAAACGGTCTTGACGACAAACTAAATGCGGCCAACGGCACAATTCGTGCGGCCGAACGTGAAATGAACCTGGCCAGACTTGAAAACTATAACGACCACAATTCTACATCTATCAACGATTGCGTTGCCAAGGTTCGTTCTGACATAACATCAAATTTGGCGTGTGGTTCTGATTATGTCCACTGTCTGGACGTGACGGGCCGATATTTGAACTATGAAACTGGCGAACCGATATACAGTGCTGACTTTTTCAAACTTGAAACCCAGGTATCATTATCAGGCGACGTTTTAACGAACCAGACAAACCGAATGTTGGTTGCAATATTAAATTCGAAACGTGAATTTGCGAAACAAAGTCTGGATTCCTGTCGTGACTTGTCGGACCAGGTCTGGGATGAATTTATGCGCCAGGCCATTGCTGAAATATATCAAAACCAACAAGAACGCATCCGCCAGGTAAAGAATGAATGTCTGGACGTTGTGAACAATTGTTATGACCAGCAAACCAAGTCATTAAAAGATTTTAGCAACGTCAAAGACCAATTATTATTGGGTTCTCGCCTGGAATTATCTGAACAAATGTGCAGCGAAAAACTAGAAGCGTGCAGTAATTTATACGGCGGTGGTTCACACGGTATGGCGGAATTATTAACCGCAATGAACGCCATCACCAGCCAGCAAATTGCGGACCAGTGCCTGACCACACTCGAAGAATACGTCCACGAAATATGCGCTGTCCCCAGCAGCGACACACTACACTCATACCCATATGCGTGCCGCACCTATGCCCCTGGCGATAAAATGTATGCATCCGTTCAGATGTGCAACATCGCAACCCAAAGCGTAAACAGTAACAGTTCCAGTAATAACAACGCCGACAACACCGCCGACAAATTACTGTTCGATACATACAAATGCAAAGCAAATTTTAAGTTCACCAGTTGCAACACCGGCTATTATATGACAATAAATAACGTATATAACAACACCCCAACTGAGGGCAACGACTGCAGTCCGTGCCCTGTCGGCAAATTCTGCCCCGGTGGCACAGAGCCACCAATGGACCTAACCGGCAGTGGCAGTGACGGCACAACACCTGCCGCCTGTGGCACCGATTACATCGGCAGTTTGTATCACAAGGTTGCCCGCTATGCGATGCAGGCGTGCATTCGTCCATCAACCCCCAAGGCTGAAACAATGCCCCAATCTGTTTTACAAGATATAAACGTTGTAATGGATAAAATCCGTGTTGATATGGCAAAATCCCTGTCCGCCGAATGTGAACGCCTGGGTGGAATCTGGGTTGATACCGTATGGACCGACAACAAAACCGACTGTTATGCCCTTGACAATGAAAACGCACCCGATAAATTCAGCACCCCCTGCACAAAAAACACTGCAAATGACACAGCTGCCAAGATAACCACGTGCATACGCAATAAATGCAAAGACGATGAAACAATGGAAACAACCCCTGACGGTCTGCACGACACCACGGGTCAATCCCAGTTCAAAAAATTCTATAACGAAACATCTGCGAACACAAAATGGGGATTTTGCGCCACCGACACATCTAAACCCATCGAAACAACCACATCAAATCAAGAAACAAATTCTGACACAACCCCTACTTGCACCAAAGGCGACGAAGTCATAATCGTCCTACGTAACAGAATTGACATCGAGGGAGACGACGACTGTTGCCCAAATCGAGAATCAGAAGACTCAGTGTCTCACAGCGCACAAGAAATCACAGCCATATGCGGCGAATTCAACAGCTGGCCCACTGATGACAATGGCAATCCCACTGAACGGGCAACCTGCACAAACAACCAAAATTGTGTAATAGACCATTATGTCTCTGATGATGGCGACACCTTTTATCCTATATCAGGTGGCCCAAGCGCAACAAGGTGCACAGGTCAAATGGAGTTATATCCTCACTGGCGTCTTCTGAACATAGAAACAGAATAACCGCCACAACTTGCAAGGAAGATAAAAATCTGATAAAATAAAAATACAAGGAAGCGAAAGACAATGAAAAAAATATTTGCATTTTCAATCATATCACTGTTGGTTGGTTTCTCTGCCAACGGCGCAACAACCCCGTGGTGGCTTCAACCAACGATTTGCCGATTGGACCCAACAAATTGCTATCCAACAATGGGGGCTGGGTTTGATTCTGAAATGTGGGACGCCACCAGTAATTGTCGTGGTCTGAAAATCATTTGTGCGGACGCCCTAAAAACTGGCACCGACGATACTGCAATGGGCCTGGCCGAAATCGCACGTGGCACCGGTATTTTGGTTGACTATGACACCGACCTTTTGGGGGCAAGTGGCGATTGCTTTGGACGTCGCAAAACCGCTGAAAACGGTTCTATGGCATCTGTAAATGGAAAATACGTTAACGTTTGGTGTTCTGGCATATTGGACACCCCCGACGAATTTTTACCAAACGGCGAAATAACATATGGCGACCAGCCAACGTGTGACGAACTGGCGGAATACGGATATGCCGCCGTCGAAAATGGTCGTTGCTATGGCAAATATTATAACCCCAGTCAATATTATATTGACTGTATCGGCGGTAATGGGAACCTGCCGTATCGTATAATTACATTGAACGGCGCATATTATTCAACCGATAAAAACGATGCACCAACAACAATGGATGATGCCAACGAAGTATTTGATACAATGTTCGCAACAAGCCAAAAACAAAAAGAAAAATATTTCCAAGAATAACCAAGCAAATTCTTTTTTCCCCCTATACAGGGGGTATTTTATTTTAATACACGCCTTACTACAATTCTCCCCGCCCTTGGGTGGTCTGTGTCACACCCAAGGTGTGACTAAATAATATATGCCTATGGTTCCCCTCCGTTGGAGGGGTGCCCAACGGGCGGGGTGGTCAGAGCGTTCATCATTACACACCTAAATTAGCATCCACACACCTGGGTTCCGGGGTCAAGCCCCGGAATGACAAAAGTTCTTAATCTTTTTATAATAAACACCGCACACGACTGGAATTGTGAAGTCGATATAAGGTTATTCCCCTTCGCTGGCCGAAGGGGTGGATTGCGAACTGTGTTCGCAAGACGGGGTAGTGGTAAAGTTCCC
Organism: Alphaproteobacteria bacterium; assembly: GCA_017471805.1. Taxonomy (GTDB): domain Bacteria; phylum Pseudomonadota; class Alphaproteobacteria; order Rs-D84; family Rs-D84; genus Enterousia. The sequence continues at coordinate 9,828 of JAFURS010000038.1, read as the reverse complement.
CTCTGCGGAGGGGTGGCACGCAGTTCCGGGTTAGTTATTATAATACTCCCCTATTATTACCAAAACACCAAACCACAAAAAAACAATCTTAAAAACCGTCGTCATTCCCGCCAAGGCGGGTATCTACTGCGTTGCAGACATTTTTATACAATTCTCACTGCCCTTGGGCGGTCTGTGTCGGTCCCAACACGACAAGCGGTGGCTAAAAAACTATAAAAAAAAAAAAAAAAAACCGCCAAACGGCGGTTCTTTTATCTAACCTTTTTTCTAAGCTCATTAACACGTTGTGTCACTGCATCGGTTGCAACCTCTGGCAGAGTTTTTTTCATAACACAATCAACAAAATCCTTGGCTGCTGGATTCTTTTTCAAATCCGATACCAACACACGCAACACAGGTATCTTGGGCGAATAAAATGCCCGGGTATAACGACTGTTATGTTTTTTTACGTTAATACCATTTGCCTTTAACAAATAGCGTGCAACCAGAATATCTTCGACCGGGACAAAGCAATACCAATAATGCTTTCCATTTCTGGCCCGAATATAAAACCTTTCATTTGCCAATCTTGCAATTGCCGCCGCATCCAACTGTGGATTTTCACTAACCTGAACCGGCGCCATACCCGGGAACAAGTTTTTTACATATTCAACAACTGTCTTAAAACTAATATCCATTATTCTTTTACCTTTTTTACTTGCCGACAAATAATATAGACAAAAACACACCAAGGCAACAAAAATTTTAATAAAAAATCCCAAAACTGGGGAATTTTTATATCCCCAGTCTGTGTGTTAATTTCATCATTAAAATAGACTCGTTCCCGAAATCATACGTATGGTTTGGATTTACACGATATATAAAGCCAATTGCACCATCTGTAAATTCGCCAAAATTATGACGATATGTCCCCGAAAAACGCAATTCACGTTTTTCCGGGCGTAAATTCAAATCGGCAACATATGTATCAACAACATCCAAACGATAATTGTTATCATCTGTCTGAACGACTTCATAGTCGGCAAATGCATACTGCAAACTGCCACTTGTTATTGCCAATGGCTGTGCAACAGTAAATTCAAAATTACCGACATTTGCACTTAACGAAAACGCATTCGAATAAATATTTGACATCCCCAGGACAAAATCCCCCGACACATCAGATTGCGTCTGGGCAAACGTCGCACGTGCCATAATACCAACATTTTCATCCACTTGGTATTTTGCAACTGCATCTACAAAGGCCGTATTACCATTACCCAAATTCAATAATCCATCAGAATACGCCCCCAACAAAGTATTTGTTTCATTTGCAAAACCAACATTTGTTTCAAACGCAATCGCATTTTTTTCAAATCCACCCCCCATCAGACCACCGTTCATCAAGCCCAATTTTGCCGGCATATATTGCGCTGCAATTGTCGGGTCATTTTCCAACAATCCTTCATCTGTAATTGCCCCTGAAAACGCCCGACCTGCGAACGACCAATTCCCAGATTTATATTTAACATCCGACACAACTGCATTCGAAACCAGTCCCAGAATTGGATTTGCCGCCCCATCAAAACGTGACATACCATCTGTCAAATAATGTTGATAAGACGCACCGAAATTCCAATTTCCAAACTGATAATCCAACGCCAGATTATCCAGCCCCCCCAGGTTATCATCATATGCCCGTTCCGAAAAAGACATTTCAACCCCCAGCGCACCAATCTGACTGCGTTGTGAACTATCACGACGTGTTTTTAGACCACCCAACACATCCCCCATATACAACCCACGTTCATCCGCCGCCCCCAGCGCAAACTCGTTTTCCCACACACGTGGCAAACTGATTGCACCATCGACACTTTCCAGCACATCAAAGAACGGCGCCCGAATTGTTGCTCCACGCAAATTCATCACAGACGACGGACGGAACGTAGTATTTTGTGCGGCCCGCCAATACGCATTTCCTGATGCCGACACAATATTTGTCCCGTCAAAGAAATATATCTTCTTGTTCGGCGTCATTGCCCGTTCCAGATTTATCATCCCATACCCAAACACATCTGCAAATGCCCGCAAATACGCATCAGGCAACAATGTGTCTGCATTATATTCTGGTGGCAATTCATACATATTCTGCAAATATCCCGCCAATGTTTCCGGGGTGAATGGTGTTCCCAACGAATCCGTCCCCAACAAATATCCATCCGCCGTTAACGCCATCAACATAAAAATCTGTGGATTAGACATATAATCAAACGCCGCCTTTAACGATGCAACCGCCCCAGCTGCGGCAGCTGTTGCCATTTGTGCCGTTGGACCGGCCGCCGAAAAACACCACGGATCGATTCCATTTAACCCCAGACCCGCAACACCACACTTACGTGACATATAAACAACATCGTCTGATTCATCCTCCAACGTTCCATTTGTATCTGTCCAGTATGCCAACTGCAACGGTCCAAAACTGCTTCCCGTTCCATTACCATAATTTGCAATCGACGTTGCCCCATACGTTCCTTCTTTGTGTTGCACGGCAACGACAGTCATAAACATATGTTCTAAATTACCGTCATACATCAACGGCGCATAGTTTTCAAATGTCGCATATTCTGCCGCACCACCTGTGTATTGAAATTCACCCGCCGGCATAATAAATATTGACGCCCCAGTCGTATAGTTATTAAACATACGATGCGCATATTCGCCCTGGGTTGTAATATCAGAATTATTTTTATCATATGCCCCGTTAATCAAAGACGCATATACCGCCTCTTTTGATGCAGAGGGTAGCAAACTAAACAACGCAGGCATATCCTGGACTGTTTTATAATCTGCACTGCGTGACGCATCTATAACAGACACATTGGCCAACACGTCACTAACGGTGCGTGCATTAAACAATGCCTCAAAATTTTTATAGTCCGCATCAACCAACTCTTTCTTTGTATATAAATTCCCACCATCAACCATCAGCACACTATCAACACCATTACCCCCACTTGTATTCACATAGTATCCACCATCCGTGCCAACATAGATTGCGATATCCGAAACATCATCACATCCCCCATCAACATCAGACGAACAAACACCTTTTAACATCGTGCTGTTATTTGGCAATTTATATGTTGTGCCATTAACTGTGATTGTTGGGTTTAGAACAGTTGAATCAGCAACTGCTAATGAAATCTGGTATTTTTTTCCATCCAGTGTAATAACATCACCGGCATCTATTTTTGTATCATCGGCGCCATCACCATTTACAACCGTCCCAACAGTTGTCCCTGATGTCGGATCTGTAATATCCTGCCAGTATTTTCCACCGCCCGTCACAAAGATTCCCAGACGTCCATTTGGCACAAATCCGATTAAATCCCCATATGTTCGCCCACCGGCCTGCCAACCGGCGACAATTTTCCCCAGCGCATTATCAGTTGAATTTGCGAACGGATTCAACGCAGTCCCTGCCCCCGACAAATCGAATCCAACGATTTCAGTCCCCAATCCATCGGTTGTTGGGTTATTATAATTTGCAAATTTATCCAAGATTCCCGTCACAGCATCTGTGGCGGCACTGGTTGCATAGTTAATACCACCGGCACGATTTAATGACCCTGTGGCACTAACCCCATTATCTGTCACCAAACCAACAATAACCGGTCGTCCACCACCGGCACTATTTCCGACCAAGATTGGATTGCGTGTTGTGGTATCACGGAAAATTCCCTGTCCCATATATTCATTTGCGAACGCCGAATACCCGTGCATCGTCAACAGATAATTTTGCATCGGCAAATAAATTCCATCTATTACATAGTTATTTTCCGCCTGAACCTGAGGTCTAAAATAATTAAAATCCGCCTGACGCAGTGGACTACCGGCGGTTGGGTCCCACAATGTTAAATTTGTGCGATATGTTTCATCACTGGTTGTGATTTTACCATCCAGCCCCAAATATGCTGGGCTATACGGTATTGCCAAATAAGGCACCGCCGGTGTTATTTCTTCATCTGGGTTATTATCAGGCCGATTACCACCCGACGATGCCGAATCGTTATCATTACCCGGGTCAAACACATCCGTCAACAGCAACAACCCACCTACAACAACGGCGGCCCCCGCCGCCGCTAAACTGATGCTTTGGGCAGACGACAGTCCGCTAAACAGTCCCCCACTGCCCCTGGGTTTATTACGATTATTATACTGTTTAATCTGTCTGTCACACTTTGAAGCATCGGCCCCATACATTTGCAGAATCTGTGCCGCCCGCACATCATTATTCATCAACGCAGTGCAAACAATCGACACGCCCGTTGAATCCACGAAATTTATATCCGCCCCATTATTAACCAAGGCCTGAACCTGTTGAATATCTGCCGCTTTGGCCGCCGCCAACAACTGTGCCGCCATCATAAAATCACTGGTCGCTGCGGTTGCTGCAAACGGTGCCACAAACAAAGAAAAGACTAAGATTCTAATAAATTTCATTTATATTCTCTCTATATACAACTAAATCTTAGCACAAGATGTTTTTATATGTCCAGACAAAAAAACAGGCCCGCAATTGCGGACCTATTATTTAATAATATCTGAAATTATCTTACACGGCGCACAACACGCTTTACCTTGACATAACCATATGCCTTGGCTGCGGCATCGTATTCACGCTGAGATTCAACAACCTGCTGTGTTTCGACCACCTGACGGGTTTCCACAACAACATTATTGTTATTTCCGACAACAATTGCCCCCGTATTAGACGAACCGTTTTGCAGATTTACATCCACACAACCCTGGTTTTCTTTACCAACAACAATTGCACCACGATTTTCAGACTCGTCCAAATTGACACGCACCTTGGACGGTTTGCACTGTTTCACCACCACAGGCTCTTCTACAACATAAATTGTATCAGGCTTTACCTTAACAACAACCGGCTGTGGCTTTGGTTGCGGTTTTGGCTGTGGCTTTGGTTGCGGCTTTGGCTGTGGTTTCGGCTGTGGTTTCGGCTGTGGTTTTGGCTGTGGTTTTGTTTTCACAGGCTTCTTGGCTGGTTTCTTAGAATTTTTACAATCTTCCAAATCCGCACTAACCACCGCTAATTCTTCGTTTAACACGTTAATTGAATCCGCCTGTTCTGCAACTTTTTCACGCAAATCAAAAATTGTATCATTTTTCAGACCAATTTCACGGTTCAACAATTTTGTTGCCCTGTCCAGACTATCGATTTTTGCATTGCCCTTTTCAATAGTTTTCTTTGCGTCCTGCAATGTTTTCAACGCCGTATCTTTCTGGCTTTCTTCATCACTTGCAGAATTACACTGCACAACACCAAACAGCAACAACAACGTTGTCGCAACACCGGCAGAAACGTGAACAATCCACCATTTTTTTGAACGTGCCATTTTCAAATCCTTTTGTTTTTTACCTTTTACACACAGAAATATAGACAAACAACACTGTTTTGTCAAGGACTTGTTTTGAAAAAGAATAACTTTTCTTTTGCGCCGAATATTGTTTTTTGTTATAATCACATCATCAGAGAGAATATGAAAAAACACATACTAATTTTAATACCTGCGATATTGGCGGCAACTGCGGCCAATTCTGCAACGACCTGTTCACGTGCAAATTTGACCCGATGCCTTGATTCTGCGTGTGCGATAAACGTATCGTCGAATCCATCCGCCCGGTGTCAGTATTGTGGCACATCAAATGCTGGCGCACCGACTGCGGGGAATGCAATGCGTTCTATATCGGTTGGCACATCTGCCAAATACAACATATCTGACAAAGAATTGAAAAAGGCCCCAACCGACCCTAGCGAACGTTATGCCTGGGCCACACGTGAATGTATCAAGCGTGTATCTGGTTGCACGGCGGACGATGTATCTGAAACATACGATGGCTTAATTGAACAATCGTGTCGTGCGGCGGGCGTTTCGATTCAGTTCACCCAAACCCTGGACGAACTGGCCAAGACCCGTTCCCGCACATCGTGCAAGAACGAAATTCAATCGTGCATAATTGCAACCGATCGTTGCACCGCTGATTTTCGCAACTGTGATGACAATGCTAAATTTGATAAAAACTTTTCTGCGTGTGGTGTGATTGCGACCGGCTGTGATGAACACCTGTCTGGGATACGCTCTGATTTAATTGACCAACGTGACACTGCGATAAAGAATACCGAAACAATTCTGACCCGAATTGTTGAATCATACCAAAACGCCCGTGCCACGAAATTAAACAGCATTAAAAGCGGCTGTGCTGATAATTCTGCACGTGACGGATGTGTAAAAATGGTATGTGAAAATCATATGGCAAACAAATGTGACGCCAACAATCCTGACGAACGTTCAATGGCACTACAATTATGCAAGTTCTATGAAATTGCGTGCAACACGATAAAATAAAAAGTGAAAGATATTATGACAGCAGACAAAAAGTATTTTTTTAGCAATCAAATATCACTGGCCATATATTCGCTATTTATAGGCCTGTGTATCATTGGCACTGCTGATGCTGTGGCTGTCGTATCACGCAAACAGCGTCCATCTGCGGCGGCATCCCGTGTTCCAACAATGACCGCCCAGATTCAGGCCACAACCAACAAACAAACCCCACCCCCAGAATCTGACACAACAACCGAAATTGTGACAGAAACGATAATTGACATACCAACAATTGACGACGAATCCACATCCGCCGAAGAAATCGAACCGATTGAGAACAAGGCGACACAATTTGACGACATATTAAACACGATTAGTTCGACCACCGACGACAGTGCGGCCCAATCACTGGCATCACAAATCCGTGCGCAACGTGCGGCATTGGACGGCGCTGATTCTATTGCCGCCGCCACCGAACAAAGCAATCGTGCAATGATGGGCAATGCCAACACGTGCGACAAAAATCTGCGTGCGTGTATGATGGCCAAATGCGGAAACGATTTTGCCAAATGTGCGGGCGACACAGACACCCTGTGGGGGACAAAAATGGACGCCTGTCGTCGTGATTTAACCTGCACCGGAACAGAATATCGCCTTTTTTCCGCCGAGATTAAGGCCGACCGTGACTTAAATTCGCAACTGGCATTTTATAATAATATCATTGACTGTGGCAACCGGTATAACGATTGCATTGCCACCGAATGCGGGCAAAATTTTGGCAAATGCCTGGGTAAATCTGCGGGCGACCTTGCCATATCCAAATGCGACAAGATTGCCCGTTCCTGCACTGAAATGGACAACGGCCTGGCATCACGCACAATGAATGTTTTTGGCACCCTGCGCCAGTCGGCTGAAAAACAAGTTTCCCGTGACGAAAAGCGTCTTTATGAATTGCGTGATTTGATGCGCAACACCTGCAACCGCCTGGGGGCAATGTTTGATGAACGGTCATTAGATTGTGTCTACACGGTAAATTTCTATGCTGGCGACGACAACACATTGTATGCATCGAAAAAAGCGTATGCCGGTTCATCATTTAATTGTGATCAAAATTGGTTTGGCGTTGACATAACAACGTTCCGTGAAAACGCATATCGTCTGACCCGTGAACAGACCTCTGCATCATCTGCATTACTGGGTTCTGGCCTGGGTATGGGCGTTAGTGCGATAACATCTGGTGCGATTGACCGTGCGGTTGACCGGCACCGTGCCGAACGTGCGCTAAAAGACGCCCAGGCCGAACACGACGAAATCTATGGCGACAACAACACCGACGACGACACAACAACCGACACCACAACGGCTGTCGCAACGGATGACACAGCGGACGACGCAGCGGACGACGCAACGGCTGACGCAGCGGACGATACATCTGATGACGGCACCGAATCACAAAGTTCTTCAGAAAGCAAATCAGAATAAACACAGAATAAAGCAGAATAAGAAATGAAGAAGTTATTATTAGTATTTTTATCCATCTTTACACTATGCGCCACCCCCGCCCTGTGCGAAACCATTACCCTGTCGGTCACGGTATTGAATTCGGAAACAAATGAACCCCTTGTCGGCGCAAATGTTTATGCCGTTAACAAAGATGGCAATAAAATCAATCGCACCAATGGTGTCATCGGTGCCAGCACAGACATAGACGGCAATGCCACTATCACGGATTTTCCCGCAAACGAACAAGTCGAAATTTCCTATATTGGCTATGAAACCCAACGCCTGTCCCCGGGTCGGAACCTTTTTACCGTTCGTTTGGTCGAAGCCAACACACTAGGTGAAATCACAATCACCGCCCCTGGCATAATCGACAAACCGTGCAACAGCGATGCAATCCAATACGCCAACGCCACATCTGGCACAATTCAACGTGACAACACAACAGATTCGCTATACTGCGACATCCAATGTCCCAAGGGACGCACAACATCAAGATTGGATGCTGAAATAACATACTCTTTCGACCCGGACACAACCTATTCCCTAACCCAGGAATGTGTTTGCAATACCGGCACCATCGAAATTAACGGCGAATGTAAATCAAACACAAATTGTGCCACGGACAAAAACGCCACCAACAGCAACTACGTATCAACACAAGATGGGAACTACAAATGTGAAATAGCCACTTGTGCCGACGGCTGGAAACCCGCCGACGATAAACAATCCTGTGTCAAAAAATTAACCGAATGCATCTCCAAACAAAAAGAACAGCACCCCAACGCATCCGCAACCGGTATCAAACCCAGAACCGAAGTTTGCATTGCGACTGCGTGTAAATGCGGATTCGACCTGAAAAACGACAAATGTGTTGAATGGGAAAAAAACAACACAACAAGCGAATACAGCAAACCCTGCCCCACCGACACCGAACCAAAACTACCAAAAAATGCTAAATCTGGAACAATGCAATGCAATAACGGTGCCGCATACTGCAAAATCAGTGCCTGTAACGACGGCTATAATCATAACACTGACAATAACACCTGTGACGATTTGAATAAACAGCCCTGCACCCCAACTGACAAAAACGCAACATCGGCTGAATACAGACGTGTTAACGGTAAAACGGTATGTTTTATAACCGCCTGTTCATCCAAATTCAACCCCAGCAAAGACGGCACCAAATGCGTCGGTAAAAATATATTATCCGAAGCGGACTCGCTGGAAAAAATAAACAAGCTGCAAAAGAACGCCGACGAAATGCGTAAAATCGAACAATCGACCGAAAACAAAGCCCTGGGGGCGTTGGGCATTGGTGCAACCGGTATTGGTGGACAAATGTTGGCGTCTGCATTATCGGAACAATCGGCCGACACGGATGCCGAAACCGCAATGCGTGCATACCTGGCAACATTCCATTGTAATTATGGTGCCGGCAAAAACATCCCTGGTGGCGAAAAAAACATTGAATTGCCGGGTGGCAACGAACTTATATCACTGTATAGCGAATATGTGAACCTGGCGAACGACTTAAAGGTGCGCAAAAACGCCCTGGGGTTGCGCCCTGGGATTGAATCCGAACCGATACTGGATTCTGCTACATCTGGATTATACGATGATGTTTCAATTGGCAAAACATCGGGCGCATATGCATCACTTGCCCGTGCTTTGTCGGACCCAAATAGTGCCGACGCAGCAGCCTGGGCGGCACAAAAATCTGATACAGCCGACAAATTAAAGACCGGCGCAATTGTTGGTGGCGGTGGTGCGGTTGTCGGTGGTGGTGGAAATATCTTGATAAATCACACTGATAAAAATATTTCAGACACAATAAAAGGTGCGAAAAACATTTTGCCGGGAGTGCCGTCAAAATGAGAAAAATAATCTATGCATTTTTATCGTTATTCTTGTGCTGTCCGTCTGTTGCAAACGT
>JAFURS010000037.1 GCA_017471805.1 Alphaproteobacteria bacterium | reverse complement strand
TTATTAGTTTTCATTTTTGGCCTGTTCGGCAGCCAGTTCTTCATTATACGCCGTTTGCATTTCGTCCCAGGTTTCTTGCTCCCAGGTGCGCAGTGCAATATCATCGCTTTTTTGGCTCATACCGATTGCATCTTGCAGACAGTATTCACGCAGGGCGGCCGAATTTACTTTTTCGATGCTATCATACAATTTACCTTCTGTAATTTTTGTTTTAATTTTAGCCACCGCTTCCGTTGATGCACCGGTGCCATTTAACAATTCGTTCAACGTGACAATATTGCGGCAGGTATTTGTTGTGTAATCCTGGGTATTCAAACATTCTGCACTGTCGGCCTTGTCGATAACGGCACGGAATTGCGCCGTTGATGGATTACAAATCATTTCTTCATAGCACGATGGAACGTTTGCAATCTGGGAACAATATGTGCGGATACGTGATACCGTCCATACCGACCCCTTGCCCGGTCCGTGGGAATTAAGTTGCGCCTCGTAACATTCATACAGTTCACTGACACAATCGTCAAAGTGTGTGCCGGCGTTGATTGCCGCATTCAGAATCGTTTCACGTTCTTCGTTTGCGAAATCCAAACGTTTTTGTTGTAATGCCTGTTGGGCTGCAATCTTTTGATAGCCGATATTCTGGGCGGTTGCACGCAACTGTTCACCATAGGCATCACAGTCGGCATTTGCGTCCAAGGCATATTTCTGCATAATACTGCGACGGGCGTCCGCAACCGGTCCACGCAGATTTGAATATGGGTCGCCTGTTGCCGTCGTATAACCAAAACAGGTTGCAGTATTTGATGTTGTATAACCACTGCTGGCGTTAACAAAATTCGGTTCATAGGTCCCAGAATTATTTACAGTAATTTTGCTGTTGTAATTATATGGACACTGGGCGGCACCATTTGAACACTTTGTGCCAGATGGCGGGGTTCCGCAGGCCTCGTATATACCGTTAAAGCAAGAATCCAGAACACGTGCGCACACATTGTTGTGGGCATACTGGAACAATTCATACCCCCAGGTTTCCGCCAACGAGTCTGTCACATCTTTTTCATCATCCCAAACACCGCCAAATCCAGCCAGACCACTGACCACACCCGACAGGTTTTTAAACGCCCCCAGCAAGCCATCTTCGTCGCTGTCCAGGATTGTGATTGTTTGTTCCTTGGCATCAGCCCAGGCCCGCAACTGTGCCAAAATATCCGAACCCGCCCCATCCAAGTCATCTATATTAAAACCGAAGTTATTGCCATTATTGGCTGTAGAACAATATTTCGGCATTTTCGTACTAGAACATTCAGACGTGTCATAATATCCGTGCGACTGACACCATTCCACATCATCTTCTTTTCCATTTCCATTGCTGTCTTTTTCAACCGTGAATTTGGCCGACATTTCTTTCCAGGAAACGCAATTCATAACTTTTTCTGCGTCGGTCAACTGAAACGCTTCGGATACATCTTTGCCCTTGTTCGCAATTAACAATGCCAATTCGCCCGAAACCTTAATCAGTTCTTCGTTTGCGGTTTCCAGTGCGGTTTCAGCCTCGGCAAATGCTTTTACACGGCCGGCACACGCACAACGACGTTGCGCCGCATTACGTGCCGTACAGATTTCATCCATACAGGTATAATACGATTCCATACAATTGCTGAACGCTTCTGATGAAATCAAGCCCGTTGACGTATCGATAATATTTGAATAATTACCCGTATAAAGTTTATTTGTCAGATATGAATATGACGACGATGTGTTCGCCTTGGAACCACGGATTGCACTGCCCGTTAGGGATATACGTGCATTATTCGCCGCATCGGTTGTCGCAGTGCGGGCACGAACCGAACGTGTCGCCGCCGCATTGGCACGGGACGTCACCGCCGTTTGACGTGATACAACATTGCGTGACGCCGCATTACCACGACCGGCATTTGCACGTGCAACATTGGCACGGGACGTCACGGCACGGGCCGGGGCAACCGAACGTGCATTCGATACAGGCGCCGTCGTTCGGGCAACCGTCGCACGAGACGATGTATTTTGGGTATAACGTGGACTGGTCCGGGCAGATGACCGTGCCGCCGCACCATTTGTGCGACCATTTGCAGATGCCGCAACAGAATTATTTTCATATATTGGCGCAATCGGATCCGCCAAAACAGAACGCATTGATACCAATGTCGAACATACAAAAAATGCACCCGCCAAAAGGAATACCGTTCCGACGGCGTTCTTGAAAGAATCTGCGATTTTTTGACTTTTCATTAAACTCTCCCTGTGTTCTGGGAAACGCCCAGAAACCCAACCTTTCGTTTGATTTATCACGTGACAATTTTAGTCTTGTTTATTTGATTATAACAATTTTTTTTAGGTCTGACAACAACTATTAAAGGGCAAAAACGCACTGATTTAAGAATTATATCAAATAGATATTTTTTTCGTCCGTTATATAATTTCATTTATGAAAAAATTTTTAGTCTTTGTTTTGTTTTTGGGTTGTGGTGCGTGTTTTGCCAACCCGATGTTTGCCGAACATACACAAAACAGTATCGGAATATACGCTGGGCAAAGCACCGCCCAGGGGGATTTGGGACACCTGGTATTTCCGTGGGATTGGCGCATAAAACCAATGAGCATCGCCATATTACAGTATGCACAGCCGATAAATATTCTGCGCCTGCCGGGGCGAGTAAATGTTAGTATGTTGCAAAACTTTGCCTATGACAGCGAAGACGGCGCATCATTTGGCGCATTTGGAATTTCGTGGGATGTTGTTCTGGCCACGTATTGCGGGTGGTATTTTGGCGGCGGTATCGGTCCATTTATGCGTGATAGTGGCGACAAATATGTCGAAAGCCGATTGGTATTTGGAGAAAGGCTTTTTATTGGCAAAAACATAGGGGAAAATTGGCGGGCAGAATTATTTACACTGCACTTTTCAAATGGGGATTTTACAGAAATAAATCGTGGGTTTAATTTTGTTGGCCTGGGGATAAATTATAGTTTTTAAAAAATCCCCCAATCGGGGGATTTTTTTTAGTTCTTGCGTGGGTATTTAACCGCAGCCTGGGCCGCCGCAAGACGTGCAATCGGCACACGGAACGGCGAACAAGACACAGAATTAAATCCAACCTGATGGAAGAACATAATAGATTCTGGATCACCACCGTGTTCACCACATACACCCAGGTGGATATGTTCACCCTTGGTATCACGTGCTTTCTTCACAGCGTCTTTGATTAACAGACCAACACCCAACTGATCAACAGATGCAAATGGATCAGCAACATATACACCACGGGCACGATATTCGTCCAAAATCTTGGCCGTGTCGTCACGTGACATCCCCAATGTTGTCTGGGTCAAGTCGTTTGTTCCAAATTCAAAGAATTCACAAGATTCTGCAATTTCGTTTGCCAGAACCGCCGCACGTGGCAATTCAATCATTGAACCAACCGTGTAATCAACAGATTCACCAGTTTCTGCAAACAATGACTGGGCCGTGGCGTCAATTACAGCCTTGACAATATCTACTTCTTTCTTGGAACCAACCAATGGAACTTCGATTTCTGGGAATACTGCAATACCAGCTTTCTTGACTTCTAATGCGGCAGACAAGATTGCACGGGTTTGCATTTCACAGATTTCAGGATATGTAATCGCCAAACGGCAACCACGATGGCCCAACATTGGATTCTGTTCGTGCAGTTGTTCAGCACGCTGTTTGATAAATTCAACAGATTTGCCAATGTGCGCCGCCAATTCTTCGATTTCTGCATCAGTGTGTGGCAAGAATTCGTGTAGCGGTGGGTCAATCAAACGAACCGTCACAGGCAGACCATCCATAATCTTGAACAATTCAACAAAGTCCGATTTCTGGTATGGCAACAATTTTGCCAGGGCGGCACGACGACCGGCTTCGTCTTCGGCCAAAATCATCTCTCTCATATCCTGGATACGAGATGGGTCAAAGAACATATGTTCTGTACGGGCCAAACCGATACCTTCGGCACCAAAGTCACGTGCCTGTTTGGCATCTTTTGGTGTTTCAGCGTTTGCCTTGACAGTCAATGTCTTGATTTCATCAACCCATTTCATCAGTGTGCCAAAATTACCAGTTAATTCCACAGATACTGTTGGGATTTTACCTTCGATAATCTGACCCTTGGCTCCGTCAATTGAAATCCAGTCACCTTCGTTGATAACAACACCAGATGTTGTTTTCAATGTCTTGGATTCATAGTCAATTTTGATGTCAGGTGAACCAGATACACAAGGAGTCCCCATACCACGGGCAACAACCGCTGCGTGTGATGTCATACCTCCACGTGCAGTGATAACACCCTGGGCCGCATTCATACCTGCAATATCTTCGGGTGATGTTTCAATACGGATTAACATTACCTTTTTACCAGACGCCGCCCACTTTTCTGCATCTTCGGCGTTAAATACAGCCTGACCAACGGCCGCACCAGGTGACGCAGGCAAGCCTGTGGCAATGATTTTCTTTTCAGCCTTGGGGTCCAGCATTGGGTGCAACAAATGATCAAGTTGGTCAGCACCAACACGCAGGATTGCTTCTTCTTTGGTTAACAAGCCTTCTTCGACCATTTCAACCGCCATACGGACCGCCGCCGCCGCTGTGCGCTTTCCATTACGGCACTGCAACATCCACAACTTTCCGTGTTCGATTGTAAATTCCATATCCTGCATATCTTTGTAGTGCTGTTCCAATTTTTCACGAACATCACACAATTCTTGATAAACCGCAGGCATTGCTTCTTCTAGCGACAGACGTCCAGAATCATCCTTGCTCATAGGCTGTGGGGTGCGGATACCCGCAACAACGTCTTCGCCCTGGGCGTTAATCAGATATTCGCCATAGTATTTGTTTTCACCAGTGGCTGGGTCACGACTAAAACATACACCCGTCGCAGAATCATCGCCAGAATTTCCAAACACCATCGCCTGAACGTTCACAGCGGTACCCCAATCAGCAGGAATATTATTCAATTTGCGATATGTGATGGCCTTTTTGCTCATCCAAGAACCAAACACCGCACCAATACCCATTTCCAACTGTTTCCAAGGATCCTGTGGGAATACTTTGCCAATCTTGACACCGATTTCTTTGAACTTTTCAACCAAGTCTTTCAAATCATCGGCAGTTAATTCTGTATCCAGTTTATAACCCTTGTCTTCCTTCATACGTTCCAGCGTGTGTTCAAACAGGTCAATGTCTGCACCCATAACAACTTCGCTGAACATCATAATAAAACGACGATATGAATCATAGGCAAAACGTTCGTTGCCAGAAATCTTGGCCAATGCTTTTACAGTGTCATCGTTCAACCCCAGATTCAAAACGGTGTCCATCATCCCAGGCATAGATACACGTGCGCCAGAACGAACAGATACCAATAATGGATTTTCCAAGTCCGCAAACTTTTTACCCATAATAGATTCAACGTGTGCAATACCACTGCGCACCTGGTCCATCAAATCAGATGGATATGTCTGACCATTTTCATAATAATACATGCAAACATCCGTTGTCACCGTAAATCCCGCAGGAACAGGCAAACCAACCAAGTTCATTTCAGCCAAATTTGCACCTTTGCCACCCAGCAGATTTTTCATATCTGCCTGACCTTCGGCCTGGCCATTACCAAAGGTATATACCCATTTGTTGCTCATTAGTTCTCCTTTGTAGAAATAAAAATGCCAAAAGATTGTGGGGCAAGATAAACGCAATTGCAAGAAAAAAATCGGCATAAAAACCGATTTTTTACATTGTGCAAGCACACGCAATCGAAAATAACTTTGACACATCAGAATCAGACCGTGAATTGAGAACAATTGGCGCAAGCGCACCAATTACAACACCACCAAAAATCCAATCCCCAAATTGAACCATTGCCTTTATCGTGTTATTGCCCGCTTCGGTATTATCAAACAGCAAAATGTCTGCGTCGCCCTGAATCGGACCATCGTATTTCTTGGCAGTGGCGGCGGCAGGTGACACCGCAATATCAAATGATATTGGCCCAGAAATAATACAACCTGAAATTTCGCCAGATGTATTCTTTTTTTGCAAGGCATCTGCATCAACCGTTGCAGGCATTGCTGGATTCAACGTTTCAACCGCACACAATGGTGCAACACGGGGCAACACAACACCCATATGGTGTGCAAATGATACCGCATTTTTTACCAGACTTGTTTTTCGCTCTAAATCTGGATACATAACCATTGCAATATCTGTTAAAAACATCGTTCGTTTGCGTGACGGCGAATACAAAACAGATACGTGTGACAAAACCCCAGAACCACGAATACCAAAATCACGATTTAATACAGCACGCAACAAGTCTGCCGTATGAATTTGACCCTTCATCAAAATATCTGCCTGGTGGGTGCGAACCATTTCAACCGCCATCTGGGCAGACGACAATTCATCATCACAATGCACAATTTCAAATGACGATATATCCAGGTTATGTTTTTGCGAAATTGCAACAATTTCGTCCTTGTTGCCACATAAAATTCCATTTACAAATCCCATATCGTGGGCCGCAATAACCGCAGCAATTGCATTTGGGTCGGTCGCAGACGCCAACACCAATCTGCGTGGCGAGGCAGGACACATCGACATTAACTTTTGATTAAATTCAGACATAATGATTTCTTTCCTTTCGGGGGGAAATATAAAATATTTCACAATCGGGTGCAATAAAAAAACCGCCCTTAACCGAGGGCGGATTTTTTATAAACTGCGTTTCAGATTTTCCAACAATCTGACCTGCATTGCTTGACGTGCCTGGGCGTCATTTATTTCAGGCAAGATATATTTCTTGCGCAAGTGCAGGCGATTACAAAATTCATCGTCCAGAAGCCGATATAACTGGCGTGCGCCATCAAACAAATGCGCATTTTGGTCTGAATACAAATTAGACAAATCAGAATCAGAATGATTTATAAAACGCTGACTTGCAGGATATGTCGCCAGGTCTGTGGCCATTGTGCCAGACACCAGAACAGTGTTTCCTAGTTTTTCCTTTGTCGAATACAAATGCCCGTAATCTTCTTGGCGTTGATTATGCAAATTTTCCGAAACACTGACTTCATAGCGTTCATACTTTCCAGGCTCAAACATCCATTTACCAATAAACAAAATACGATGCCATTTTTTCGGATAACCAAACACAGGCGTTTGACGAACATTTATCTCGTAATTTTCGACCAGCGCACTGTGCGACCGATATAAATCCCCAGTTGTTTTTAAATCCAGTTTAGACAAATTTGATTTCTTTAACAATGCGACCAAGGACATCAGAAAATCCCGATCTTGAATTTGTTGGGGGGTTAATGTGGTTTCTGTTTTTTTATTCATTATACAATCCTTGAACTACAAAGGAATTGTAGAACACAAAAGATTATTGTCAATGTTTTATTTCATTCCTGTGGCGCAACAGTTTGCAAGTGTGATACAATGAAAATATGACACGAAAATTCAAAACATCTGGGGCGGTCGTGTTGGGTATGCACGATGCGTTGGTATCACTGACAGGAATGATTGGGGGGCTGACCTTTGCATTGGCAGAACGACGTTTAATCATACTGTCTGCGGTTATAACATCGGTTGCGGCGGGGCTGTCTATGGCGGCATCAAATTACCTGGCAGAAAAGACAAACGAAAACGAATTTGCACTGCGTGCAGGTGCAATGACAGGGGCGGCATATCTGGGGACGTGCGCAATTCTTATTTTGCCTTTTTTTATAATTGTGAATACGCATATTGCGTTGGTGTGTTCGTTTATTTTGGCGGTTTTAATAATACTGGGGTGCAATTGGGGCATACGACATACACATTGCAATCTTTGGTGGCGACACGCAATTGAAATGCTGATTATATGTGCTGCTGTTTCGGTTATATCATTTATAATTGGCGAAATCGCAAAATACACCCTGGGGATTGGGATATAAAAGACTTGAACAAAATACAATATCCTGCTAATGATAGTCTTGTGAAAGCGGGTATTGGTTATGACAAAAGAAATGTTGTTTTTGTAACTGGCACAACCTGATGAAAACGGAATTAGTCGTTGGGTGGATGTAGCAGAGTTTACAGATAAAAAACACAATGGGAAATACGAAGGATTAAAGTTAGGTAATGGCGGTTCATGGTGTCGCCGTTCGTCTTCTTTGGCAAAAAAATATATTATCGAAACAGAAAAAGCCAAAGGCGCAATTATTCGTATAAGATTAAATGGTTTTAATAAACAACAACAGTTCAAGCAAGCAATACGCAAGGATTTAAAAGATTTCTATAAATCTAAAAACTGTGTGATGTTGGGTGTAAATGGAAAATCCGAAAACACAACAATCGAAATAGATCACAAAGACGGCCGAAAAGACGACAGTCGAATTGCCAATCCTGCAACACAAAAATTAGAAGACTTTCAACCCTTGTGCAAGGCGGCAAATGATATTAAACGCCAAATTTGCAAACGGTGCAGGGAAACAAATAAACGTTGGGATGCAAAAAATATTCCAGGAAATCCTTATTCTTTTTATTGTGGCGACGAGAATTGGAATAAAAAACTGGGGTGTGTTGGATGCTATCAGTATGACCCTGTGGAATACAGAAAACAATCTGTAAAAAGGATTTCAAAAGAGGCCGCCGAAATTATAGCAAAAAAACTTTTTGGGGACGATGCATAATATGAACTATATCGGCAGTAAATTTTCTTTGCTAGATTTTATACAAGATTGTGTATCTGAAATTGCTGGAAACAATCACTCTGTTTTTTGTGATTTGTTCGCAGGAACGGGTATTGTTGGACGACATTTTAAGAAAAATGGCTATTCGGTTATTGCAAATGATTTGCAATACTATTCATATGTGTTAAATCGTCATTACATAGGCAATTGTCAAAATTTAAATTTTGATAATTTTAATGGATGTGACATTTTTGAATATCTGAATAAAATTCCGTCATACAAAGGATTTATTTTTGAAAATTATGCACAAAGCGGTGGGAATAACCGTCTTTATTTCTCGGATGAAAATGCAATAAAG
>JAFURS010000036.1 GCA_017471805.1 Alphaproteobacteria bacterium | reverse complement strand
CGAGAACACCGGTTCGAATCCGGTTGGGGCTGCCAAAATAAAATGACCACCCTTGCGGTGGTTTTTTTATATTGAATCAGCGGTCCCAACCAGATGCGCCCGAGTGCCGGCAGAAAACGCAGTTTTCGTGGGCGCTGCCCACAGACACGCAGGGCGAATACGAGAATACACAATTAGAAAAATCTTAAAAAATCGACCGAGTGAGATTTTTTTGATTTTAATTATTGTGTATCGAGGGGCGAAGTTGGGGCTGCCAAAAATTCAAACCGACCTTTTGGGTCGGTTTTTTCTTTGTTCCCCAAGCCTTTCACGAGTTCGTAAGTTAGGTGTTAAAAATATAGCCCGTTTCGCACATTTACGAACTTTTATTTGATATTTATAAATTGAGTGTTACAGTTACTATAAAAATGGCAAAGCGTTCAAAACTTTTTAACTATCGTTTTACAACCATAGAAACACCTGAAATGGTGGTGTTTTCAGTTGTGAGCCCGGGTTATATGCGTTTTATAAACGAGGTTGACGGAATGGGAGTTGATTGGGAAGAACCATATAACAGCTATTATGAATGGGATATAGATCAGAACATTCCGAAAAAAAATCCTTATGATGCACTAAACGTCCCTAAATACATAAAAGGTTTGGAATTTGCAGGATTCAAATGGAAAGAAAAATTTAATCCAGACTCCTCGCTACGTGGTAAAATAGATTTTAGCAAATGTACACTATGGATAAACTATGCAATTTATATAAATCATTCAAAAGAATTATTAGTATTGAATCAGAAAAAAGCAGATGAATATATTGCTCAATATCCTGGTATAAAATTGCAAGAATTTATTGCGAATACTGTGACCCAGTTTACAAAGTAATCTAATATTTTTATTTTAAAAACATCTTAATATCTTTCCCAAACCGCAACAATTCACACATAGTATCAATTCACAAATTGCACAGATGGCCCTGCCAAGCGGGGCAAATCACTTTCTATTGAACGGCATGTATAAAAAAATTGACCCCACGCATAAAGGCCTTTGAATTTTTTTCAATTTATGTCTGTCGATTTCATAACCGGATGGACGGTGGTGTATGGGGCGCAGTGGGTTCGTATTGGTGGTGTCTGCGGGACCGGTTGCCGATGCTGCCGGATTGCAGACCGTTTGATAAAGAAATGCTGTTTTTAATTATTAATATGGTGTTCAATAAATGTTGTGTTATAATAAGCATAATTCAATGTGATAAATATGAAAATCAAACAAAAAATAAAAGACATATTCAATATATCTGGGAAAGAACACTTCAGAAAAATATTTAAAGGAGGGGTTGGTGCAATTCCATATGCGGGGCCTATATTGGCAGAATATATACCTGCAGAAAATGAATTATCAAAAGCAGATTTGATTGAATTAAAAAAGTTTATAAAAGACTCAAAAGAAAAAAAAGGATTAGAGATTTGGCAATCTTCCGACAAGCAAAATTATTTATACATAAATAATGGATTGTGCGAACAACAGGGGTGTGTTATTTGTAGAAGCAACCATATTTATATTACATTATTATACCCATTTGATGATAATAATTATTATTTTTCATTAGAACCTTCGTTATATCAGGTTGAAATAAAACAAAAGACTGCAACATATGTTCATATTTATTCTTTGAACATTAAACCCGGTGATAAATTGAGATGGATGGCAAAGGGTCTTGTTTAAACGAAATAAAATGATTAATCAAAATCTTGGCAAATTATATTTGTTCAAAAATAGTTTGATTTCTTTGCCAAATTGCAATAAATCCTTGATTTCATTTGTTCGTGAATTGCACAGATGGCCCTGCCAAAATAAAATGACCACCCTTGCGGTGGTTTTTTTATATTGAATCAGCGGTCCCAACCGGATGCGCCCGAGTGCCGGCAGAAAACGCAGTTTTCGTGGGCGCTGCCCACAGGCACGCAGGGCGAATACGCAGACAAACTATTTCTCTAAAATCTTTTCTAAGATATATTCGTGATGCCATTCACCATCTATGAATGCCGCATCGTGCGAAATACCAACAATTTCATAGCCACTTTTTAACAGATTACCAATGGACCGAGTGTTTTTCTGAAATGTTTCGGCTTCTAACTTATGAACACCGTTTTCATATGCCCACTTTTCGATAATTGACCTGATTTTTGCGCCCAATCCATTAGAAGTGTATTTCTCTAATATGCTTGTTGCGGTCATTGCATTGCGGGCAGAAAAAGGATGACCCATCAGTTTGCGAATTTGTGCATATCCAACAATTTTGTTTTCATCGAACACGCCAATAAATAAATTATTTTTGTTGGACCAATCTTTTAGCATATGTTCTTTTTCTGGCATTGGGCGTTCAGGATACATCCAGGCCCATTTTGCCCCTGGGCCTTTGGCAAATTCCTTGTGAAATTTTGCAAATGCATCATAGTCATCGGCCCGCAATGGACGAATAGTGACAGCCCGACCATCTTTCAATTTGAATTTTATCGCACGTTTCATCTGTTTTCCCTATTTTTGAATGTATAATTTTATTGCCTAATCCCTAGATAAATCATTTACAGGCGTATTTAGTATATTTTTTTCTTTTTTGAATATCATATCTTCCAATATGTTACAACCATCGCCATAGCCATAAAATTGCTTTTTGTCTGTTATAATATTTCGTGTTTCAAAGAAGGCAACTTTTCGTTTGCCAGATAAAAGTTTTGCCTGGATTTTAATTTTTTGTTCAGGTGATAGTTCAACAATAGAAATATTTGGAATATTTCCTTTGGTGTTATTTGCAGGATCAAAAACAAAATCATTATCATTTTCGTGGATAATAACAAACGAATGTTGTTCGCCAAATTCGTCATTTTCTGTCATTAAATATTCGCCCCCAACATATTCAGAATTTACATTTATGCTTTGTAAATACAGCTGAGCAATAACGGCAAATTCCGCACATTGAAACAACTGCTTTTCAAACATTTCAGATAAATTAGCGGTTGGAGTCTTGCTATAAAAAGATTGACGAGAATTATCAACACAAGCAAGTTTTGGGAATTTATCTGCAATGACTTTTGTAAAAACAAACAGATTTGTGAACAAAGAACGTGACATCGGTATTTTATGTTGTTCTAATAATTCTGCATTATGTGATATTGTCATACTATGCTGAACTTTTTGGTGCATACTGTCAAAGGCGGCTTGCAAATCAGCCGGAATTTTATCTATTCGCAAACAGTTGTCTGAGCCAACTTTTATAACGTCGTCAATGTGGATATCGCTTGCCACCAGGGATACATTGTTTATTTGTCTGTGCTTCATTTGTTTGTCC
The DNA here is from genome assembly GCA_017471805.1 of Alphaproteobacteria bacterium. Taxonomy (GTDB): domain Bacteria; phylum Pseudomonadota; class Alphaproteobacteria; order Rs-D84; family Rs-D84; genus Enterousia. Next base: position 35,133 of record JAFURS010000036.1, on the reverse strand, counting down.
TCAAAATCATTATACCACAAAATTATGCAGATATGATTGAAATTTGTAGCCAGCCGCAAAAAACACCCAGGGAAAAACAACTCAAAAAATACTTGACGAATACAGAAAAAGTATTATTTTATAATCATAATAAAATCACGGGGGAACCAAATGTCTAAAAAAGAAAATTTTACAGAATCAGAACAAAGATTAAAAATCCGTAAAAACATAAAACGTGTTATGCCATACGCTGTTACGGCGGGTGGTATTACAATGTCGGCATTAGCGCTGATGGCGAACAAGCCTGATTCAGATGTTGTATTCTGGGTTGGTGTTTGGTTGGCATTGTCTGGGGGTGGTGCGATTGCAACCGACTGTATTGCCAAGAAAAAGAATCAAAACAATCAAAAAGGCCGTTAAAAATGTCGGGCGTGTCGTTGGGCCGTTCATCAAAACAACACGATACTGGACGCTATGTCCAGTATCTTGCGTATAAGCGAGAAAATAAACTTGAAAATATTTATGCCCGTCCTGATGATATTCGTTATTTTATTCGGGTGTTGCAGAATTATCAGACCGAAATCAAGAAAACTCCACAACTGGGTCGCTATCAAGACCTGTTGTTTAATCAGGTTGTATCCGAATTTCCGCCGTTAATAAAATTTATGATTGAACTGTATGGCACAGATACATTCATTCGTCGCTGTGAACGTGCGCTGGAAATGGATAAATTCAGGCCCAAAAATTTATCCCTAATAGATTTTATTGCATACCCTGATTTATTTCACGTTGCCGGTGCTTTTTCTACCTATATGCCAGAATTTGCAAACCGCAATATCAAGGGTTGCACCCCTGACCAAATTCGCAACGGGATTGCAAACTCAATCACGAATATGACCGAGGTTTCAGAGCAATTGGTGACAAAGTTTCTGTGTGCCTTGGACAGGCGTCGTGATGCCCAACGTCGTTTGATTTCGGATGGTTTTTCGGATAATTTGTGGTGTTGGGGTGAATTTTTCCAGGGATTTGCAGACGAAATAATGCAGGCGCAAAATATAACCAACCAAACATTAGTGGTTGTCTGTGTTGATGATTGGAAAAATTTTCCCAACATTCCACCGGAAACACTGGGGATTGCTTTCTGCCTTAATCAGCACACAGGCACGGTTGTTTCGGCAATCACATTAAATATCAAGAATTTAAAGGAACGTATATCTTCTGAATATGATGATGACTTCTTTCAGCGTTTTTATCTGTTTGTCGAAGCCTGCGTTGCATTTCTGCACGAATATTCACACTTCATAGATGAACGTCTGCCTGATTATGGTGCGCTGGGCGCCCAGAACAGTGTTCTTGCCCGCCGTTTTTATGATACATCTTTGCCTGTCTATAACGATAACCCGACCGAGGTCAGTTCAAGCATTGTCGGTGCCCTGTTGCGTAAACGGTTGCTGGATCGTTGTTTTGGGGCATAAAAAAACGCCATTTGGCGTTTTTTTTTATCGACCACGAATGTTTCGACTGATAATTCCGGCCATTGCCCCCATACCCAATACGGCCCCAGTAATCAAGACCAGATACCACCGCAACCAATCGTATCCGCCAAATACGCCAATATACATCAGTCCTGTAAAACCAATCCAACGACCGATAAACAATGCGAAATCACGAAAAACAAAGTATTCTATTTTGTGGTTTTTTGTCACACATCTTGAATTTGACAGGTTTAATATACAAACCCCGTTTATCAGGTCAATCAGTATGATTGCGGTTGAATAGACAAGATTGTAGACCAAGAACGTTATCGGGTTAGTTTGGATTAAGAACAAGGTCATTGCGCAAATCACACTCAGCATTGAAATACTAAGTGCATATGGGTATGCACGTCTGTGTCCCCATTTGCCAAATGCCCACGATGTCGCAATTGAAAATATTGCAAACAGTGTTGTAAATATCCCCAGATTCAAATCAGTTTTGAACATATATACAGTGTACATTGTGATAACTGTCCCCAACAGTCCAATTCCAAAACCACGCAATACTTCCATTGTGAACATTTTTCGTATCACGGCAAAGCGCATCATACACCTGAAAAATCCGACAAAGTCCACCGGTTTTTTACATCTGTGTCGTGACGAAGACAAAAGCATCATCAGGATAAATTCAAACCCCGTCAGCACAAGCATTGCATATGCCATTTCTGTATATGAACCTGTGTCTATAAAGAACCCCAGCACAATTGGTGCTGCAATCTTCACAATGTATGTCACTGTATTTTTTATGCCAATGAATTTATTTGCGGTATCTGGGGTTGTTTTTTCGCTCATCATTGTGTTTAACGGCAAATGATACATCGACGCCCCGATTCCATATAAAATTCCGATTGGAATAACATATTCTACAACCCGATTGCCCAACATAATTATCATTATCAACAGCACAACCTGTGGCACCAGGCTTAACCTAAATGCAGACACCTTGTTTCGTCGTTTGCACCAATGCGCAAACAGAAAAAATCCTGCACAGGTTGCGGCATAGTCAAACAGTTTATATGTTGATACGGCCAATATTTCATTTGTTGCCAAATGCATAATAAACGACACCAAAAATGTTCCAAAAAACAGGTCGGCAATATATCGCAGACCCGCAATCGATATCAGTAATTTTAAATCAGTTGTTAACTTTTTGTCTTTCATTGTGGAATTTTATCTCTCTCGTTTGTTGGGAATTTTAGCATAAAAACACAAAGAAATAAATCCAAATACGAAAAAATTGACTTTTAAATAAAAAACAGACTATAATCAGGTTATGAGAAAAATATTTACAGGATTTTTAGTTATTGCAATGTTGTTGATGTCTGTGTTGGCGGTATCGGGCTGTGGTGTAAAATCTGACCTTGCACGTCCTGATTCATCGTTTCCCCGTGATTATCCAGTTTATTAAAAAAGTCCCCAAATCGGGGCTTTTTTTACTGCGCAATTTTATGCTTAATTTCACGAATCCGTGCCAATATTTCTTTTAGGTCGGCCTCGGTCGCTGCCGGGGCAGGGCGGTTATGAATTTCATCAGCCAGCACGATACATAATGTTGCCAACAAAGAACTTTCCGGCAACGGGCCAATTTTGCTTAAAATTTCACGGGCCCGCATATCGACCATCCGTCCCAACTCAATCAAGCGTGCTTCTTGGCCGTCTTCACAGCCCATCGGATAGTTTTTATTAACGATTGGAATTGAAACTACGCTCATTTTTTTAATTTCCTTAATATAGACAGTGATTGGTCAATCATATCATTTGCCCGTGCGTTTTTATCACGCAGTGTCCGAACCTGCTCGGTCAGAATTGCAACTTCTAAATCGGTTTGCTTGCCGGCGTGAATTGCCGTTCCACGCAAACGTGCGGCTGCTTCTTCCAGGTGGGTTAATTCTTGAAAAATTTGCTGTTTTATATCTGCCATACTCTCAGTTTAAGATATTTTTTATATGCGTTCAACCTTAAAATGTGATATAATATTCGCAATTACTGTGGGGGATTGTTATATGAAGACCAAAATTATCTATATTTCTGGAAACGAAGTGTTTGAAATGGCTGAAATTCGTGCCGCCTTTGACCAGGTTCGCTCTGCATTGGGACTGGGCGCAGATACCGTATTGTTTGGTGTGCCTGTGGATTGTGATTGTGCGCTGGCATCTGATGAATCCGATGAATCTGGTGTTGCTGATGTTAGCGTGGTTGATGCCGTTGCGACCCCTGACGATGTTATATCAGATGCCCCGATAATTGACAATGTTGTGGCGCCTGTATCGACGGTTGATTCTGTTTCCAAAGCATCCGATGAAATAGTCCCCGCCCCAGAATCAGAGATTGTTGACCAGATTGTTGAAATCGCCACCCCAGAACCGGCCCCCGCCCAAGAAGTTATTGTAGATTCGTTGCCTGAAACACCTGTTTATGTGGATACTGATATTCCTGAAACTGTGGAAACGGTCGCCGAACCTGAATCAGCCCCTGAAACAGAACCTGAATCAGACCCCGAACCTGAAACGGACAAGGTTATACCGATTTTATCCATCTTGTCATCCCAGGAAAAAAAGATTGAACCAATGGCGGATGTTGAGCCAATAACGGTAAGCACGGTCGCCGAAACAGTATCTATTTCATCTGTTGAAATTTCAAATGAACCAGAAATCGAGCCGGAATCTGAACCGGAAATCGAACCGGAATCTGAACCGATGCCTGATTCGGCCGAAAAAATCGACCTGGATAAAATGATAGATGATGATATGCCGTCGGCCCCCTCAGAAAAAACGATAGAGCATTTATTGGCCAGTATGACCCCCCTGCGTGAAGATGTAGATTCCACCCCCGCCGAAGAATCACCGGACACCACACCCGATGTTTCGTCATTTGATGGCAACGATGACACCGATGCGACCCTGGCAAAACTGGCATCGGAATTTGCAGAAACCCAGGATAAGATAGTCGTTCCTACGAAAAGCAAGGGCAATGGTAAAATTGAAAAGTTAAAGGGTATAATTTCGTTCAAACCACGTCGTGAAGAAAATTCAGGATTTATTGGTGATTTGTTCAATTGGGCCGGTGCTGCCGCCAACGACGACGACTTTTCACTGCCTGGTTTCTTTAATGACTAAGTAGTATAGGCAACTAAAACCAATGAACGCAGATACAATTGTTCGTTTGCTTGAAAATTCCGGGTTTTACGGTGTTCACGTGGACCCTGATTTTGTTTATTTCGAAGACCCGTCTTGTATTCTGCGCAGTTTTGAAACATTTATTGAATATGCCTGGATTGCGATTGCGGGCCTGACCGGCGCAATGTTGTTTGGTTGGGCAATATCTATGATTCGTGGTGCTAAAAATGATTTTTTTATGAATTTGCGAAATCTGATTTTAATTTTTGGAATTTTGACGATTGCACACCCGATTATAAACTTTGTTTATGGTGATGATTTGTTTGCACGTGGTTGCCAGACTTTTTCTGTTCCTATGTCCCAGGTTAATCAGTTATTAGAATCACGAAATTCAAAACTCCAATCCCCAGACAGTTATTTATACGAAGAATTTGACATCTATGATTCTGGTGTCGTTTATTAAATATGTGTAATTTATAATTTAATCTGTTTGCGGGCCCACGGCAATGCCCGATATGAAAACACGGTCCCTGACGCAGTGACCAATAAATGGTCAATCAACCTGATATTCAGTGTTTGTAATACGTGTTCAATATCTTGTGTTGTTGTTATATCTGTTTGGGAAAAATTGTTTGTAGATACCGGATGATTATGAACGATGATAACACTGGCGGCATTTAATCGTAAAACACCTTTGGTTATTTCACGAATATATACGGCGGTTTCGTTAATTGTTCCACGTGTATGTGTTTCTTCGGCCAGCAGTTTATAATCCCCATCCAGATACAAAATATGAAATTCTTCGACCTTGGACCCTGCGACTAAATTTCTGCAATAATCAAAGCGGAATTTTTCATCAGATAAATATTTTCCAGATATTGCCCGTTCTGTATGTGCGACTAAATTCAATTCGCACACCAGTTTGATTAAGATTGCTGTATTTCGCCCAACACCTGGCACCGCCATCAGTTCTTCGATTGGGGCGTGTAAAACGAAATACACACCACCAAAAACCTCTAATAATTTGCGTGCCAACGGTCGAACGTCACGCCGTGGAATTGCATACATCAACAGCAGTTCCAGTTTTTCATAACTTGTCAACTTGCCACCCAACAACTTTTCTTTCAGTCGCTCACGATGTCCAGTATGAAACAAGTCGTCGGTCTTAGGCATAATGCTAAATCATTTTTTCTGTAAAGATAATTGCGCCGTCTTCTGTGATTCCGATTGTGTGTTCCCACTGTGCAGACAGCCCGCCATCAACCGTCCGTGCGGTCCAACCGTCGTCATCTATTTTACATTCTGGCCGTCCGGTGTTAATCATTGGTTCGATTGTGAAAACAAGTCCTGGGACCATCTTAACCTTGTCCCAGCGTTTATCATAGAAATGATAAATCTGTGGTTCATCGTGCATAACCTTGCCGATACCGTGTCCGACAAAATCACGTGATATTGAAAATCCGTGTGGTGTGACAACTTCTTCGATTGTTTTGCCAATTTCAGACAACGGCACGCCAGGGGCGCATATTGAAATAGCGGCATTTAATGCATCCTGACAAACCTGGACCAGTTTTCGTGCCTGTGGTTTAACATTGCCAATCATAAACATACGTGATGCGTCGCCGTGAAACCCCTTGTATTCTGCGGTTAAATCAACATTGACGATATCCCCATCTTTTAGTATAACGTCATCACTTGGGATTCCGTGTACAATCACATCATTTACCGACGTGCAGATGTTTTTGGGGTATCCTTGGTATCCCAAATCCGAAGATTTTGCCCCATTTTCCTTCAAGAACTGTGCAACCATACGATCGATTTCGCCGGTTGATATACCGGCCTTGATATATGGCGAAATAAAATCGAAACAGCGTGCCACAACATCCCCCGCCGCCCGCAGTCTTTTAAAATCTTTTGGTGCATAAACAGATGCTAACATATTCCTTAGTTCCTTCGTTTTATTGCTAATTTTGCCGCCCGTGCGGATAATTTTAATGCAAAGTCCCGCAACAACACTTCGTCTGGCATACCCTTGGTTCTTAGTTGTCGCTCTAATTCGTTTAATCGAACCAAGACCGCCGTGATTTCAGATTCTGGCCATATTCTGATTGCCTGCTTGAATTTATCTTCTACCTTCCAGAACAGTTTTGGCAATTGTCCATTTACAACGGCATTTTGCAGTTTCTTGAAATGTGTATTTAATAACCGGATAAGCATATTTGGTTCTTTGCCGTCATACAACAATCTGTCCAACGCCATCATCGTTTGTGGGATATGCCCCGCAGACAGCGAATACAAGAAATCGTCCATATCGGCCGCCCCTGTATCTGGCAGACACTTTTCCACGTCGTCCAAATCGACAATTCGTTTGTCGTTAACATACAGTGCGATTTTGGTCAAGAATCCACGTGTTATTCCACGGTCCCCCCCCAGGTGTGTTGTCATATACGTCATTGCATCTGGGGTAATTTGTTGTATTCCAGCGGCGGCGGACAGTTCGTTTCGAATAAGTGTCGCCAACGTTCGTGCATCGTCCGTATAACAGGGCATTGCCGCCATATCATTTGCACCTTCGAACAAGGCCCGCAATCCGCCCCCCGCCCGCAGGTCGCCACCTGCCACGATTACTGTTGCACACAACCCAGGATGTTCAACCAGTTCTGTGATTTGTTTTGCGATACCGTCGCCTGCGTTCGAAATCATAACCATTTTTCGACCACCGAACATAGACGGACTGCACGCTTCTGCAAACAAGGCGTCTTGTTTTTCTCGCAATTCATCGGAATCAAGTGCGAACAGATTATCTTTTTCAATCCCCAGTTTTTTGACTGCCAAATCACAATATTCATCAACCTGACCGGCGTCTGGGCCATAAATCAGCACCGCACGAACTTTTTCGATACCACTTTTAAAATCAGCGTCTTTCCATTTCATTATTTCTTGTCGTCGTTTTGTGGTTGGTGTGATTGTTTATATGTCGCCGTGATTGCCCGTGCGCTAATTTTCTCTGCCAGCACCCCAATAGTATTTTTCACAGCATTGTTATATGACGCATTAGACGCAACCAGATACCGCACAAACGTGTATGATTCTGCGGCCATTTCCGTGCCACTTGCAATTTGTTTTCCGTCGCACATCAGCGTATATTTAGCCGTCAGTGATATTTCCTGCCAGGCGGCATCACCTGTTTGTTCAATCGCCTTGTATTGTGTGTTTGGGGAACTTAAATCGACCTGCAACGTGTATTTTGCGCCTGGTTCACGTTGTCCGCCAAACTTTGCCCACAGTGCATTGCGTAATTCAATTCCATTTATTCCGCTGATTGGTTCGACGTAAATATCGGTATCTTGTCCTGAAAACATAGGCTTAAAACCGCAGCCCATTATCAACAAAGATAAAACAAGCAATAAAAATTTTTTCATAGTGGTATCTGATTTCCTGTTGCAATTTATCTGTATATTACCTAGACTTTTTATAAATCGCAAGGGGGAATGATGAATATTTTTATTATGATTCTTGTTTCTTTGTTTATGGTTGGCTATTACCTGATGGACAGCCCCAGTCAACAGGTTGCGCATCACGACACAGATATTGCGATTACCCGTTCTGATTTGCGAACGATTGCCCAGTGTGCGGCAGCGGTTCATAATGCGCAAATAAATGGCACTGAATTTACCGATACCTGTGTTGACGATAATGAAATTGTCAGCGAATTTATCTGCCTGGACAAGAATAAAAAGACGACCAAGTGTGAAATTGTCCGAAACAAGAAACCTGCGTTCAGTTATATTATCACGGCAACGGCACCAATTGACGCAAAAAATCATAACGCAATGATGGAATTATTGGAACAGTATTATGCTGATTCTGGAACGTTTGGGATTTTCCAAGACAAAACCATAATGTCTGGTGGCACATCGACCAAGCGCACTGTCCCCGCCCAGATAATATCAGAAATGGAATTAACAGACGGCCAACTGGTTTATTTGACCCAGTATGAAATTCCTGATGCTGGCACGGTGCCGGGTATTGTCAGCACGGTTGACGTTGTCTGTCCTGTTGGAACGGCCAAGACATACCGATTTGGTCGTTGGCAGTGTGTCAGTTATAATACCAAGACAAATTGTGGTGGTGATATGATATGGGATTCTGACCTGTATGAATGTGTCCCAGACGAATCCAGAAAACCATTGTGTGCCGATTCCCAGACCGCTGTTATGGTTGACAGTGTTTGGGAATGTATCGACCCGTTCCCGGACAAGACCTGTCCAAACAATATGATTGCCCGCTTGAATTACAACACCCTGGAATGGGAATGTGTTGTTGATCCGACAACAAACACAGCGGTCAAGAAATGTGATAATATTGTCAGTGGTGGTAATTATGGATTGCTTGGGACGACGTTGCGTGTCCCGCAAACATCCTGCACAGATTGTGAACGTATGGTCACAGACACCGACAGTTGCACCAGTTATTGTGTTCCCGACCCATCACGTGTCACGGATTCCCGTTGTTATGGCGGGGCGGTATCTGAATGCAGTGGCCCTACACGTGCGCTGTATTTTGGATTTCCAAATCGTGCCTATGTTGAATCAGTGTCGGATGTTTTGTCGGTTGCGGTGCCAATTGACCGTTCGCATTCCCAGAACCGTCGTTTTAATTGCCTGGATTGCGGGGCAGGCGTAATAGACACGGCACGTTCTTTGCCGCCATATGTCGCCGTTTGTAAATAAATTACGATTGTTTATCAAGAACACAGAACATTTCCCAATGGGAACTGCCGACGAATTGGTCAACTGGGATTAGTGTGACAACTTCATATCCGCCGTTTTCTAACAGGTATAAATCGTGATGCAGTGTGGACGGGTTGCACGAAACATAAATAATGCGTTTGACATTGCTTTTTGCCAATTCGGCGCATTGTTCACTTGCGCCGGCACGTGGCGGATCCATCACAACACAGTCGTAATTTTTTAGCATACCGACCGTCAGAGGTTGCTTAAACAAATCACGTTTTACACCTGTGCCAACAATATCAAAACCGTCAGCGTTAAGGGCAAACGTAAAATTCCCCAGACCGCAAAATAAATCGGCAATGCGATTATAGCCCTGTGCATATTCTGTGACCAACCTGCGCAACTCATTTGCGCCTTCTATACTTGGTTGCAGAAATGCCCCAGACGGATATTCAACCTGAATATCATCAAATGTCACGACGGGTTTCCTGTCGTGCTTTATTATTTTATTATTCCACGACGCACTAATCACCGGCAGGCCCAATATAGCATTGCGTAATTCCGATGATAAATACGGAACGTTTGAAGTAATTGCAACGTCAATCCCGTTATCGCACTTTGTCACCAGGCACTGTGCGCTACCACTCCAGGGTAATTGAGCCAGTTTTGGTAAAATCTCGTTAATTTCCGGCACCAGGTTTGGACAATGTGTTATTGGGATTATGTTTTTTGTGCCGCTTTCATAAAGGCCAAATTGCCCCCAGCATACCGCAAATTCTGCCCGTCGACGTGTCCCAGGTTCCAACCATATTGGTTCGCCTGTAATATTTGGGAATTTTATATCCTTGCGTTTTTGCTCACGATAATCAGGGGCTGAAAAATCAAATTTGCACCCACCGCATTTACCAAAGAACGGACATTTATTTGCCATTAAAAACTGACCCGTGCGCCAACCTTGAACTGGTGTGCGGTCGGATTCAAATCAACGACGACATCTGTCCCAGGATTAAACATAAACGAATATCTGTATCCGAAATCAAGTGCGAACCACGAACTAAATTCAACTGCGATTCCCGCCATTGCCGCCGCCACAGGTGCAATCTTTTTGTCCAATTTTACCCCATCGTCGGCGGAATTCCACGACAAACCAGCCCCAATTCCAACGTATGGCACAATCATCTGACTGCGGAAAATGCGATAGATGTTGTCGATTCTAGCGTCCCAAATTGCGTTCACAAATATGGTGTCCCCAACAAACGACAGTTTATTCCATTCTGCATTTGTCCGAACATAATTTGCTTCGACACGAAATGTGTCATAAATGCGCAGACCGGCGGTTGCCTCAAAACTGGATGTGTTTTTACCGTTGATTGTCAGGTCGTTATCATCGGTAAAATTCTGCCACATTGAAAAATTATACGCCCCACCGATATAAAAGCGATGCATACGTGCATAGGCTTCGTTATCCAGTCCGGTTGGCGTTTCTGGCACTGGCATTTTTGTTTGTTCTACACGGTATGGGATTGCGGCATTTGCCATCATTGGCAAAGTGCATAAAATTGGCAAAACGAACTTAATTTTCATAACTTTTGACCCCTGTATTTATTCTGTTTTAGAAATTGACACGTATTGTTGCCATAATATTGCTGATATTATCGACCCCACCGGCCCGCACATCCCAACCGAAACCATTTCCAATCATCATCTGGTATTGGTATGCGACATCAACCCCAATCAGGTCTGTGAACATAATATTGAATCCCAATGTTGCCCGTGGTGCAGCGATAACAAACCCATCGGCGCCATTTTTGCCTTCGAAATCATAGACCCCCATTCCGGCACCAATTCCCATAAATGGCACAAACGTTCTGCGCCGTGTGATATCGCCCGTCTGAACATACCGACGTGCAAAGTCAAAGTAAAGCATTGCACCAATTGTTTGATATGTTGCCTGGTGATTGTCCAGATTTGAAAATTTCATCACAGATTCCTGAAAATCTATTTCCGTGCGAACATAAGACGACAAATTCCACCCCAGTCCAATCTGTGTTGTATAACTGCCCGAACTTTCATATTCAGAACCATTAAATTGCGCTTTATCTGTTGCAAACCCCAGATTTAATCCGCCACCCATACGCACATACATAGACGTTGGAATAAACATCTGAATATCATCGGGTTGCACTGCGCCGGCGATTTCATAAACCTCACGTCCTAGTGCGCCTGGTGCATCCACAGGCGTTGTTTCAATTGTGTCACGTGCGCCAATCAGGTCCAACCCTTCCAGCACTTCGGCACGGAATTTTACATCACTATAATCTGCATATGCGCCGAATGTTGCGCACATTACTGTCAATATAGCAAAGCAAGATATTTTCTTCATAATATAAACCTATATAAATGTTGTTGTTAACAATTTTAACATAAAATGAAACTTGATTCCAGTCAGATTTATTCGTAAGATACCAATGTGAAGAACAAAAAAACAGATAATAAGATTGCATTAGTGGCCGGTGCGCTTGACCTGCCGTTTTTTACACGTGATGCGTTGCGTCGTGCGGGTTGGGATGTTTTTATTGTTGGCCTGCGTGGTTTCGTAGATATGCGTCTGCAACCTGATATGGTTGTTCGTTTGGGTGGGGCGGGTCGTGCGATACGTGAATTTCGTCGTCGTGGGATACGCCGGTTGACATTTGTTGGGTCACTGGGGCATCCAAATCTTTCTGATTTGCGTCCTGATTTATGGACATTTATCACACTGTTAAAGATTATGAAACATCAACGGGGGTATGATTCTATGGCTGTTGCATTGAATAAGGTTTTGGAAAAGCAAGGATTTGAAATTGTTGCCGCCCAGGATTTGGCACCTGAACTAGCGTTTGAAGAATCAGGTCCCCAGACACGTGTAAAACCGTCACGCAGTGATGAAAAAAATATTGCTCGTGCGATTGAGGTTTCGCACACCATTGGTGCGGCGGACATTGGTGCATCTGTGGTTGTTGATTCCCAGGTCATTGCGGTCGAGGCTGCCGAAGGCACCGCCCGTATGCTGGAACGTGTTGTTGATATGCGCAAAAGCAAACGCAAATCCAGTGGTGTTTTTGCCAAGATGACCAAACCCGGCCAGGATTTGCGCATAGATATTCCTGCCATTGGTGTTGATACGGTCAATGCGGTTGCGGCGGCGCACCTGCGTGGAATTGTTGTTAATACAAAAACGTGCTTTGTTGTGAACAAGCCTGCGGTTATCAAGCGTGCAAATGAATTGGGCATATTCATATTGGCACTGGACGAATAAGAAATAATCAAATCTTGAACAGATAAAAAAACACCGCCGTTTCCGGCGGTATTTCCGAGTGTCCCGAAAGGAAGGAAAGGAGAAAAAGAAATTGGACACTCTAAACTAATTCTTGGGGTCCAGAGTCCAGAGGAGAGAGAATGTAGGAGGGAGTCTGAACCTCTGGTCCCCACAGATGTTTTCACACCTGGTCATCGGGTTTGTCCCCTCTGACGAATCGAAATATAGTATACAAAAAACGATTTGTCAAGTCTTTTGTCAAAAAATTTTTTTGTATTTATTTTTATATTGTTTTTTTCTATCTTTACCTAGGAAATGTTGCTTCTTGTTTTGGCGGAATATCTGGAATAAAATCAACGCATACTAGATAAAAGAATAAAATTCTAGTGCAAAACCAAAGGGGAGAGAAAATGACACATGAAGATGTGTGGCGTGCCATAGAACGTTTTGCAACCGAACACGGTATGTCTTGTTCAGGTTTGGCAAAATGCAGTGGTTTAGATCCGACAACATTTAACAAAAGCAAGCGTTGGTCCAAAGAAGGGCAACCACGTTGACCATCAACAAACAGTATTTCCAAGATTCTATCATCAACGGGTTCAAAAATACAGGATTTTACCAAGTTTATTGACCCGCCAGAACCCAATCTGTAAAAACTGTTTTTTGGTATCCTATAAAACCACAATGTCACGGCACTGTGGTTTTTTATTGGACATTGTGCTACTTGTTCGCTAAACTCTAAATATGTTGACTGGCATTCGCATTTACTCATCAGATGCTATATGGCGCCAAATATTATCAGATTTTGGTGCAACCATTTGTGCGGAACCCACACCTGGTGTTATAAATTTTGACACATTAAACATTTCTGGCATCCCCAGTCCGTTGGAATTAAAGTCCGTGATTTTAGATGCCGCCGATACTGGTGGGGTATTACGTCTTGTATTTCACGGTGATGTTTCTTTATCACGGATTCAGGCGCAAATTGTTGTTTCGTTGTATAATTCTGGTGGTATGACAATGTCTGAATTAAAAAGTGCGTTGGGGTATGCACCTGACATTACAACACATTCGATTGACACGGCGATTTACCAACTGCGCAAGGTTTATGGTCGGACCTTTATAAAAAATTTGAACGGGGTTTATAGTCTTGGCGAATTATAAACTAATATCATTTGATAAAATCCCCAGCACCCAGGATTATGCACTGGAAATGATTTCGTCGGGTCGTGCGGTTGACAGGACTGCGATTCTTGCAGCGGCCCAGTCATCTGGGCGTGGTCGTTTTCGTCGCACGTGGGTTTCGCATCACGGCAATTTGTATGTCAGTTTTATTTTTTCTGCGCCGGAACGTGACGCCCGTCTGTCATATTGTGTTGCGGTTGCGGTTGCAGAAACGATTGCTTCGTTTGGTATGCGTCCTACAATCAAATGGCCAAACGATATTTTGGTTGATGGGAACAAGATTTCTGGGACCTTGATTGAATATTCTGGTGATTTTGTTGTTGTTGGGATTGGGATAAATGTAAATTCGAATCCAACGGTTGACCGCTATCGGACGACCAAGATGGACAATTATTCTGAAACGCCATTGTCTGAATTATTAAATCGTCTGATGCGTAATCTTGATAAATGGCGGCGTGCTGATTTTCGGGCGGTTCGTGCCAGATGGTTGGAAATGGCGGCGTGTTTGAATCGTCCTGTAAAGTATCAGGGCGAACCTGCGATATTGGTTGGAATAAATGAAAATGGTGCATTGGTATTGCGCCGTGACACCCGGTATTTGCTGGTTTGGGGTGATGAAATCACGGTCTAGGAAATTTTTATCTTGACATTTTGTCAAAAATATGATAACATACGAACCATAACCAGCAAAGATTATGTCCACATCGAAAGTTGTGGGATTTTTTTTACCCTGCACGCCACCGGCGTGCTTTTTTTATAAAAAGGTATCCAATAATGCAAATGACACTTATAACCAACCCAGACACATCTGGGCGACTGGCGTTGGCTAGCAAAATTGCCCGTGTTGTGTATGCTCAAACTGGGGCAGTATCCTTGTCACTGGTCGAAGCCTTTACATCTATGATAAAAAATATTTCAGACCAATCATCGGTTGATATTCAAAATATAATCAGCGATTCAAATTTGTTTCCAGCACTTGAAGAAACAAATATTTATCACGAACGGCTGTTCGTGCCAAGTGTATCACGTGGTTTTCAGATGTGCCTGCGCACGGCGAACCGAATGCTTGCCGGATTGTTGCCAGACAAATGCTATGGTGCGACAAAATATCACTATGCGGACACAATCCCAGATTGGGCATTATCACGTGGTTATATTGCAGACATAGACGGCATTTTATTTTACACCTAGGCGGGGGTTAGTTTTATGACACGGATTTTGCGTGGTGGATACTTGACGGGGTATCGCACATACATAATTTCTGCAACTGGGATTTTATCAGCGGTTGGGGCATACCTGGTTGGCGATACAGATTTGTTCACAATGTTGCAGGCAATATTTACACTGGCTGGCATATATTTTTTACGTCGGTCAAACGAAAATAAAGGAAAAGAAAATGGATAACATTCCCGAAAAATTTCTAAATTCTGATGGCACACTAAACACAGATGCATTATTAAAATCATACACAGAACTTGAAAAAAAGATTGGCACAATGATTTCTGTTCCAACTGACCAAGACGATGACACGACACGAAAAAAATTCAATCGTGCAATTGGTGTTCCAGAATCTGCATCACAATATCCAACAAATGAATTATATGATGATGAAAATTTGCGTCAGAAATTTTTTGAAATTGGTTTGACGTCAACCCAGGTAGAAAAAATTTATGACATTGCAAATGAATTTTTATCACCTGTGATTTCAGATTTATTTTCTGTTCAAAAAGAAACAAGTGCGATAAACGAATTAAAAAAATATTTTGGTGATGATAAAAAAATGTATGACGCCTTAACCGCCATAGAAGCATTTGGAACCCAGTTTTTACCACACGATGCATTTGTTGAATTATGCTCTACACCCCAGGGAATCCAAAGCATCTACAAGATGATGCAATCCATAGAACCATCTGTTCACACCGATAAAAATTCTAATGAAAATTTATCAGATTCTGATTTACGTCGAATGATGCGTGATCCAAAATATTGGCGTGATAATGACGCCGAATATATTCGCAAAATAGAAAACGGATTTAAAAAATTATATTCATAAGGATAAAAAAACACTTTTCTTCTTTACTAATTTTTTGATTTCAGGTAAAATACAAATCAAGAACAAAAACGGATTTGTTCTATCCAAAACGTTAAAGGAGAGAAGGGATGGGATTATTCTTTAGAAAATCTGCCAAGAAAGTAGAAGCAGCAAAACCTGTTGCCAAGAAAGCACCTGCGAAAAAAGCAGTTGTTGCAAAACCAGTTGCAAAAAAAGCACCTGCGAAAAAAGCAGTTGCTGCAAAACCAGTTGCAAAAAAAGCACCTGCGAAAAAAGTTGCTGCAAAACCAGTTGCAAAAAAAGCGGCTGTTAAAAAAGTTGCTGCAAAACCAGTTGCAAAAAAAGTGGCTGTGAAAAAAGCAGTTGCTGCAAAACCAGTTGCAAAAAAAGCACCTGCGAAAAAAGCAGTTGCTGCAAAACCAGTTGCAAAGAAAGCACCTGTGAAAAAAGTGGCTGTTAAAAAAGTAGCCGCAAAACCAGTTGCCAAGAAACCTTGTGCAAAAAAAGCGTGTGCTAAAAAAGCCTGCGCAAAAAAGAAATAAACCAATCCCCACATTGTGGGGATTTTTTTTACAAAAGTATCAGTCAGATATATGCGCATTGTCTGACTGATATTTTTTCTTTGGACAATCCCGTATAACGGACCCAACTTTTATTTTGTTGCTTTGGCGCACCCTGTGCATAACCAAAAAACAAAAACATATCGGCGACATTTACGTCGCTGTTTATTTTTTAACCAAAGGATTTTTATATGTCTGTTTCCATAGATAACGTATTTGTGAAACAATTCGAGGCCGATGTTCATCTGGCCTATCAGCAAATGGGTACTAAATTACGTTCAACTGTTCGCAGTAAATCGGGTGTAATTGGTGCATCTACTACATTTCAAAAGGTTGGTCGTGGCACTGCCAGCACAAAATCTCGTCACGGGATTGTGCCGGTAATGAATTTGAATCACGAACCAATCGAATGTGTTTTATCAGATTATTTTGCCGGCGACTGGGTTGATGCCTTGGATGAATTAAAGGTGAACATTGACGAACGCCGTGTTGTTGCGTCTGCGGGTGCGTATGCCCTGGGGCGCAAGACGGACGAACTGATTATATCTGCGATGAATAAATCCACAACAAATGTTGGCGATTATTCAACTGGTCTGACCAAAGATTTGATTTTATCTGCGGTCGAAGTATTGAATACAAATGACGTTCCAGACGACGGTCGTCGTTTTGCCGTTGTTGGTGTTCATCAGTGGAATGAATTGCTGTCGATGGATGAATTTGTTTCGGCTGATTATGTTGGTGGCACAACCCCATTATTAAATGGTGCCGAAGCCCGCAAATGGTTGGGTATCACGTGGGTGTTGCATAATGGTCTGCCGGCATCAGACACAAACCGTGATTGCTTTATTTATCACGCATCCAGCGTTGGACACGCCTGTGGCCAAGAAGTCAAGACGGACATCACCTGGCACGGTGAACGTGCTGCGCACTTTATCAGCAACAGTATGTCCCAGGGTGCGGTCCTGATTGACAATGACGGAATTGTTCGTGTTCGTTGTTCGGATGCGCCTGCCGCTTAAATAAATTCATAAATCTTAACTAAAAGGAAAAACGTATGGCTTTTCAGAATAAAAATTTATCTGTGATTGCGTATGCAAATGGATTTACCTTGTGGCATTACAGCAGTGCATCTGAAACCTTGGCAACGGTCAGTGCCAACGGCTATTTCAATGCAGTCAAGACGCTGATGAACATTGGCGACATTATAATCATAAACGCATCAGACAACACAGCGATTAAGAAAATAAACATCACAGATTTGAATGTCACAACAGTTGCGTTGTCGTAAATAAAAAATTTTTCTGGGTCGTTTAACTACGGCCCAGTTGATTTATCCAAAGGACAAATAATGCTTACAAAAATAGACTTATGTTCAATGGCATTACTGAAACTGGGCGAAAATCCAATTCAGTCATTGACCGACGACAGTGCTGCGGCAAAATTATCACGAACATTATTTGATGTGACAATGGATTCTTTGGTTGCGTTGCACCCGTGGCATTTTGCAACCCAAGAACTAGAATTAACAAAAAACACAGACGGTGATTTTTTAATTCCTGCAAATGTTTTGCGTGTGTTAAAGACATGCGGTCGAATTGTTGGCAATCGCATTATATCAGATGGCGATACTATAACGATTGTTGCGCTTGTTCATACATTGCCAGAAAATTACCCCAGTTATTTTGTATCATTGGCGGCAACACGTCTGGCGATGGAATTTTGTGTTCCGTTAACTGGCAACCAAACGGTATTTCGTATGTTGGTCGCATTATATGAAACAGAATTACAGACTGCAAAATTCATAGACAGCACGACATCCATCCCCGATGGCATTTCTGAATTTTCACTACTTAATTCACGTTTTTAATTCACAGGGCGAAAAAATGACAGATTTTATAAAAACACAAAATACATTTTCGCACGGCGAAGTATCTCCGGAATTTTATAGCCACGATAATATCCAGGGCCTATCACGTCTGGAAAACGCAGATGTTTTATCTGGGGGTGGTCTGTCACGGCGCAGTGGTTTGCATCACATTGACGGCTTGGTTGGTCCGGCACGTTTGATTCCATTTTCTGCATCTGACGGCACAGATTATCTAATCGTCCTAACAGATTTTCATATGTATGTTTATCTTGGCGATAATCGTTATCAGGATTTAATTACACCCTGGGGGTATGACGATTTATCACACCTTCAATACGCCCAGCGTTTTGGCACGATGATATTTGTCCACCGTGACTTTTGTCCCCAGACATTACGAATCCAGGACGGTAAATTTTATTTATCAGATTTTACATTTCTAAGAAACGATTCTGATTTATCTGTGAACATACCATTTGTAAAATTTGATGACGCCGCTGATATAACAATCACAGTCACTGCAAATTCGTCTGGCAATAATTATGCGACTTTTACCACGAACCAAGATTTTTGGACACCCGAAAATGTCAATGGCCGATTATTTTTATTAAATCGTCAATGGTCTGTTGTCGAATACATTGACCCAACCCAGGTTGTTGCACACACAAATGGTTCATATTCGTTGCCCACGGGGCCTATATCAGATTGGCGTGAAGCGGCCTTTGGCACACGTCGTGGTTGGCCGTGCAGTATAACCTTTCACCAAGACCGTTTAGTTTTTGGCGGTTCACGTGATTGGCCGGCTGGCATTTGGTTATCGGCGGTTGGTCGTCATACTGATTTTAATCCTGGGACGGGCCTTGATGACGAAGCGATTTTTATATCCCTGTTATCTGCCCAGCGTCAACAAATCTGCACCGTGGTCAGCAGTGATAATTTGCAGATTTTAACAAACGTTGGCGAATGGGCGATTTCCAGCAAGCCCCTGACCCCATCAGTTGTTGATATTAAACAGCACACAACGGTTGGTTCGTATACAAAACGTTATTTGCCACCCCAGAAAATAGAAGGTGCCACAGTTTTTATTTCGGGCAACGGACACGATATTCGTGAACTAAGTCTGGATGAACTGGGGGAAAATTATAATGCAAATGATTTATGTGCATTATCTAAACACTTGTTGGTTTCGCCAATAGACATTGCATATAATGCGACCCAACATCGGCTATACATTGTTCGCCAAGACGGCAAAATGGCTGTTTTGAATCAAAACGCAGCACTTGGAATATCCGCCTGGGGGACATATCAAACGTCCGGGGAATTTTTATCGGTCGCAGTATGTGACAACAAAACTTATGTTGTTGTGCGCCGTGATGATGAAATATCATTGGAATATTTCGATGCCAGCCTGTATTCGGACTGTGGCAAATACGGTTATGCATTTTGTGCGTGTGGTTTGCCACTGCGAATCTCGGGACATAATACAACCCGATTGCGTTTGCGGAAAATAACTGCCCGTGTTTTTGATACGAAATCCATATCGTTAAACGGTCAGCGCATATCATTACCTGATGAAATATATTCATCTGAAAATACTGCGGGATATTCAGGTGATGTATCGATAAATTTGCTTGGCACGACCTGCGAATACACGACCCCGATATGGACGATACACGGTGCTGAAAATTATCCTGCGACAATATTGTCTATCACAATTCACGGCTGTTATAGCGTATAAAAACAAATCAAAAGGAATAAACAATGGGACAACTTGTATCTGACGTCACAGAAATTTTAGATTACAAAGATGCCAAAAAGGCTGCAAAAACTCAGCGCAAAGAAATCTTGGCACAAATGGCGGCCGATGATGCCGAAAAGACAAATTTGATTAAAAAGGTATTGGCCGCCCAGCGTGCTAAATATGGTGCATCTGGTGCATCTGCATCTGGCATAACCCAGGGGGCAGTCTTGGAACGTATGCGTTCTGAAACGGCTGCGCCATTTTTAGAAAAGCGTCGCACTAATTTAACAAAACTAAAAAATGCCACCGCCAAGAAACCAAATTTATTAAAATCATTATTGGCCAGATTTGATGATTTAGTTGGTTAACATCGGGGCAGGGGGAAACACAATGTATAAAATATCATATATCACAGATGGTCAAACGACAGAATTTGCCTTTGCCTTTCCTTTTTTCCAGACTGCCGACATCTGTGTTTCGTTAAACGAAGTAAACGCATCATCTGAATACAGTTATTCAGTCGTGCCAAACGACGATTTTTCTGGTGGTAATATTGTCTTTGAAATTGCACCACCTGCGGACATTCAATTGGATATTTATCGTCAAATATCATTATCACGCACAATTGACTATCAGCCAACACGAAAAATAGATCCCGAAGATTTGAACTCAGATTTTAATTTTCTGTTGGCGGCATTCCAAGATTTGCGTTCTGTTGACGTTGATTTGACCCAGTGGGCCAACACGCACGACAATATCAAATCTTTGATAGATTACACCCACCAGGTAATCCAAGATAAACTTGGGGGTGGGGCGGTAATGGGGCTTTACCGCAATTTGTTATCGGTCCTTGAAAACGCATTACCAAAACTGATAAATGATTATGGCCTGATAACAGAAATTGCGCCGAACGAAAATACTGATGATTACGGAATTTTATAGATTTCTGGACGAATGGAATCGCATACTGGGATTCAAGACCCCGACCCATCATCGTGAAATAATGAAATTCCTGTATGATATTTTGTGTGATTCGCCCCACCGTGGATTGCTGATGGCATTTCGTCATTCTGGCAAATCGACGGTTGTTGGGATTTTTGCAGCGTGTGTTTTGTATCTGCGTCCCCAGACCCGGATTTTGATTTTGTCCGCCGAAAGTGGCCTGTCATCACGTATGGTTTCGCACATTCGCCATATTATTGAAAATCATCCGTTTTGTGTTGAAATGATTCCTGCGAACAAAAAAGAGTGGGCAAACGGTCGCATAACGATAAATCGCCCAATTGGCATACGTGAACCATCTGTAATCTGTCAGGGAATCCACGGCAACATAACAGGTATGCGTGCAGACCTGATTATCTGTGACGATGTAGAAGTTCCAAATACATCAAACACACCGCAAAAACGGACAGCGTTGCGAGAAAGACTGCGTGAACTGGACTTTATTTTATCGCCCACCGGCGCAATGATTTATATTGGCACACCACACAGCCACGACACGATTTATCGGACGGAAAAACAAGACTAAATCAGTTCATACTGCTGATAAAGGTGCGCAACTTGGCCAACAATTCACTTCCTGCATCACCGAACATTGGTAAATACGTTTCATATTCTGGCATATCTGCCTGAACCTGCGCACGAACACGGTCGGATATTGGGTTTGCGATAATTTCATTTGCGCTATCCCACAGTCTGTATGCGTTATAGGTTTGCATAACGACATCCCATTGTGGTATCAGTTCTGGTTTTTTTACCAGTGCCGCCCGTATTGCGGTTGGCCATTCTTGTCCAAAATCTTGCACTGTTTTCAGTCCCAAGAAAGTATCCAGACCCGCCTGATCTGGGGTAAAGTTGCGAATTGCGTATTCGATTTCGCCCCATTGCATTGGTGTCAGGTTGATTGTATGCATATCTTCGTTTGCCATCATCCCGCCATATGGCATCAGTTCTGGGTCGATTGAATCCATATTGGTTTTGCCGCTACGCAGATTTTCAATATGTTGAATCAGCATTTTGCCCGTTGGCATATCACGCAGTTCTTTGATGACGTCATCGGTTGCCTCGTTCACAAATACAGGGTTAACCGTTGCCCAACCACCCACTATAACGTGTTCTTGGCGATACAGGTTTAACAATCGCAGTGCGGTTGTGCTGGCTTTTGTATTCATAAATCCCTCCTGTGGTGGCTAGTTGCTTATTCGATTACAATCATAACGACCTTGTGCATTGTCTGGGCAGAAATTTTTTCATCAGGCGATGCAATTTGTCCAAAAATTTTACCTTTGGAATCTTGTTTAACGCTAACGATTTGTGCCATCAGTGATGTTTCGTCGTCCAGTGAATCAAAGTCCGCATCAAAGGCAACCGCCAGGTCCCCTGGTTTTGCAGGTTTTGTTGCATCTGCAAACACATACGATTTTTCAGGGATAAAACCGCCCAGTCGTTTTGTATTTGGCATAACTGCATAGACACCTTTTTTCCCTTCCAGGGTGCTGGGTGCGACAATCATTGTTTTGTCAGATTTCTTGAACGCAATTGCCTTGCCGGACGGTGTTCCGAACACCGGCACCAGTTTTTTTCGTGCGCTGTCATACAATTTTGCGCCATACAAACTGCCGTGCATATCCATTGCAGACATTGGACTGCCCGGTTCCAAGACCGATTTAACACGTTCTTTGACCTTGCTGATTTGTTTGTTTAATTCGCCAGACTTATAAAGTGCGGCAATTTTATCAAACAAGCCTTCGGCCCCCAACGCAAAGGATTTTGCCAATGGTTCGATTTCATTTTTATAGATTTCACGTTGACCGACTTCGATTTTATGATACACAGACAACGTCATACCGGCATCTTTTGCCGCCTGTGCGATTGTTTTACCCGACTGTTGACGTATTTTGCGCAATCCGCTGCCAAATACTTTCAGTCCGCTATCTTCGTTATCGTTCAGGCGTCGTTTAATTTCGCTTTGCCATTGACCTGCGACGTCGTCTGATTCCTTGATGAAAATATCAGACAGTTTGCAACCCAAAATATTGCAAATATTCAATAACTGTTTCTGGTTCAGGCGTCGAACACCCTTTTCAATTTTGGAAACAGCGGACAAAGACAACCCGGCCTGGCGTGCCAGTTCTGTCATTTTCATACCATTTGCCAATCGAATATTGCGAATATTATTTGGAAATATAATTTCTTCTTGGGCCATTGCAAACTCCTAAATGACTATTACTTGACAAAATAATAGTCAAATTTTAACCCTGGTGCAAGAAAATAATTATAATTACAACGGCATATCGTCTGGAATATCGTTCGGGTTAATTGCGGTTGGCATTGCATCGGCATCATTGCCCAGGCTTGCCGCCGTGACGGTTGGTGCCGGCTGTGCGAAATCGTTTTCACCACGTGATTCAAAATCGCTAAGATTATCGAACAGACTGTAATCACCAAAGAACGCAGTGCGCACTGTTTCTGGTCGTCCGTGACGGTTTTTGCCGATGATAATATCTGCCTTGCCACGTGCCCGTTCCAGGCGATTTTGCCAAGAATCGTGTGCGGCCGAATTTGTATTATTTGACATACGTTCATCTGGGTCACGATTTTGCAGATAGTATTCTTCACGATACGTGAACATAACAATATCGGCGTCCTGTTCAATAGACCCTGATTCACGCAGGTCCGACAGCATTGGTCGTTTGTCATCACGCTGTTCTACGCTACGTGACAACTGGGACAACGCAATAACTGGCACATCCAGTTCCTTGGCCAGCATTTTCAGACCTCTGGTAATTTCGGAAATTTCCTGAACACGGTTATCACTGTGCTTACCACCAGGCGATGTCATCAACTGTAAATAGTCGATTACAATCAGTGCGATTCCACCGTGTTTTCGTGCCAATCTGCGTGCCCGTGTTCGCATCATTGGCACAGACATTCCTGGGGAATCGTCAATGAACAACGGCACCTTGCCAATTGCTGCGGAATATTGGGACATTTTCACGAAGTCTTCGTCTGTCAAACTACCTTCACGCATTGCGTTTGCCGGCACCTTGGACTGGGATGATAACACACGTGCCGCCAACTGTGACGCAGACATTTCAAGACTGAAAAACACAACTGCGCCCTTGTAGTTTGGATTTGCCCGCCCATATGCAATGGCGTTTGCCGCATTAAAAGCGATATTCATTGCCAATGTTGTTTTACCCATTGCCGGTCGTCCAGCGATAATAACCAGGTCCGAATGATGCAGTCCGCTAATCGAAGCGTCCAGCACATCCAACCCTGTTGTTAAACCCGATAATTGTCCATCTGCCTTGTATGCGATTTCTGCTTCGTTCAGTGCGCTTTGCAGTGCGGTAGCAATTGGTGTGATATCACGTTCTGATACGCCCGTTGTTGCCATTTCGAACAATTTTTGTTCTGCGACCTCGATTTGTCGTGACACAGGGTTATCTAAATCCTCGACAAAAGCTTTGCCGACAATATCCTGACCCAACGCAATCAAATCCCGTCGCATTGCGTGTTCATAGACAATACGTGCATATTGTTCGACATTAACAACGGTTGCGCCTGCGCCGGCCAACTGGCCAAGGTATTCGACCCCACCAACAGATTCCAAAACACCCTGTTGGTCAAGATAGTTCTTGGCTGTGATAATATCGAACGGGATACCTGCTGAAAATTGTCGATTGGCCAACTTAAAAATTTCTTGGTGTGCCGGATGTGTAAAATGTTCCGCCCGCAGAAATTCGCCCACACGTTCCAACGCACGATTATCCATCAGCACTGCGGCCAACACCGCCTGTTCTGCTTCTAAGTTTTCAGGCAACTTTTGGGGGGTAAAATCCATTATGCAATCCTTTTCTTCTATGCCCATAGTATATGAAAAAAATGCTTTTTCAACGCCTTTTTTGTCTGGGTATAAAACATTGAAAATTCCGATAGTTAATGCCAACGGCGACCCAGCGTGGCCTGAATTATTTCCGATTTCCCGCATTGACCAATTGCGTCAAATGGTTGGTATTCGGCATTTTTCGTCCCAGATGTTGCTTGAATTTATTCCGCCCGAACGGACACGTCTTGACCCGGGTGGTTTGCATTTCTATGACGAAGAATTTGATTCACGCACGGCGAAAATTGGATTAAACCTTATCACGGGTCAAACATTATATTGGGATCCATCGACTGGTCGTCGCAATCGTGACAGCAGTGCCTGTGCATTATTGTATCGTGATGACAAGAACCGCCGTGTTTTCATCCACGACATATTATACCTGACTGTATCTGACCAAGAACAGTTTCCATTATCCCGTCAATGTGATTTAGTTCTTGATTTTATGTCGTCCCGCAATTTGCATCGGATTTCGATTGAAACGAACGGCATTGGCGGTGGTCTGCCCGAGATTATTCACGATACCGCCGCCCGTCGTGGCTATGCGCTTCAGGTTATTCGTATCCAGAACAGTCGTTCAAAGTCAGATCGAATACTTGGTGCGATTGAACCGTTATTAAGCACAGGTCGTTTATATGCGCATTACCGTGTTCGTTCTACGCCGTTTTTAGCAGAAATGCTGGGTTGGTCACCAATTGGTGGCGGTGGTATTCACGATGATGGACTGGATGCAGTTGCTGGTGCGATAACCCAGTCCCCGACCCCTGTTCACGGAACGGCAACGACCCCACGAACATATTCTGCGAACACAGAATTCAAGATATAAAAACCAAACAAAGGACAAACTATGCAACAAAATCTTCAGACCCTTTATAAACGTGCCTTGGACGCTCGCAGTCCTTGGTTAAAGCGTTGGGATGACGCCCGTCGTTATGCAATGCCCACGGCGGACGATGATGTGGCGACATTATTTGATTCAACGGCAATGGACGCTGCTGATAACCTGGCTGCATCTATCTATACATTATTGACCCCACCTGAATCCAGATGGTTGCAATTGGTCGGCGAAAGCGAACTGTCGCAAGACGCCGACTATGCGACATCTGTTTTGCGTGCGCACTTGAACGACTCTAATTTTTACACGACCATACACCAGTGCTATCTTGACCTGGTTGTAATGGGAACGGCGTGTTTATTTATGGCCGAATCCCCGATTGGTGCATCATCTGCCTTTACATTTACGGCGATTCCGATAAGTGACATTGCGGTTTTGCCAAATGCAGTCTTTCATACAACGTCGATGCCGGCCCGTGATATTATGGAACGTTATCCGACCTGGACCCCACCGTCAAATCTGCAAGACACAATAAAACGTGACCCAGAAACCCCATTAAAACTGGTGCAAAGTCTGGTTGGCACCGATTTTACTGCCTGGCTTGACGTTGGTGGTGACATTGAAAACAACATTGTATCGACCGGCACATTTGAAACGAATCCCTATATAATATTTAGATGGTCATTGTCATCTGGGGAATTATACGGTCGTGGTCCTGTTTTGCGTGCCTTGCCCGACATCAAGACCGCCAACAAGGTCGTAGAATTGACCTTAAAGAACGCAACGATTGCGGTTTCTGGCATATGGTTGGCGGACGATGACGGTGTGATAAACTTGCAGAACATCAACCTGACCCCCGGCAGCATCATCCCCAAGGCCGTCGGTTCATCAGGCCTGACCCCATTGACCACTGGTTCGAACTTTGACGTTTCTCAGTTGGTATTAAAAGACTTGCGTGAACGCATACGTCATACCCTGTTGGCGGACCGGCTGGGGCTGTTATCTGAAAAAGAAATGACCGCCACTGAAATCGTTGCCCGCAACCGTGATATGATGCGAATATTGGGGGCGACATATGGGCGTCTGTTGCACGAATTTATTCGTCCGTTATGCGATCGTGGCTTGCAGATATTATCCCGTCGTGGTTTGATTATACCGATTGAATTAAACAGTGACGCCGAATTAAAATACATTGCGCCGATTGCGCAATTAACAACAACCGACAGTGTTTTGAACGGGGGTATTTTATGAAAGACATTGCATTAAATTACACCCGTTGTTTTAGCACACCATCTGGTTCTGCGGTGCTGTCGCACCTGCGCCAGATGACGGTTGAACGGACACTTGGTCCCAACGCCAGTGACAACGACCTGCGCTGGCTAGAATCTCAACGTTCACTTGTTCGTCACATTGAAACTATGATAACTCGGGGCAGGGGGCCAGACAATGTTAAACCTTGAATTTTTGCGCAACAGTTGGTTTTTGATTGTCTTCATTGGCGGGCTGATATATTGGGTTGCCCGCCAAGACCTGTCTGTTGCCGAACACGAGCATTTTGACACCCGCATCACATCACTTGAAAATCGGACAACGATACTAGAAACCGGCATTGGCCAGATTCAGATAAAAATAGACGACATCAAAGAAGATTTAACCCTGATAAAGGGTGCGGTTATAAAATAAAAGTAAATTCAACAAGATATTAAAAAACAAAAGGACAAAAAATGGCCCGATGCATCAGATTACGCCGTGGAACGGCGCCCCAGCACGAAACATTTACCGGTGCAATGGGGGAAATAACAGTTGACACGACAAACAACACCATACGTGTCCACGATGGACAAACTCTGGGTGGCACCGCCCTGGCGAAACGCAGTGAGATTCCGGATTTATCAGGGGTGGATTATGTTATTGCGTGGCAAACGCCCAGTGCGGCAAACAATTACACGTGGTATCGTAAATATAAATCCGGCTGGGTCGAGCAGGGTGGCAGTGATTTTACCCCCAGAACCATAAATGCCGGCACAGGAACCGCCTGGTATGTCACAATGCCGGTCCCGATGAGTGATACAAATTACAACATTCAAATTTCATTTGATAACGGGAACTTGGTCCCCGCAGTGAACAATAATAAATTAACATCCAGCACCCAGGTTTATTTGGGCTGTAAAAACCAAGGCACTGCGAATGTGACAAGTCAAGTTCAATATTGGCGTGTAAGTGGTCTTATTGCATAAAAATGGGGGCTTTTGCCCCCAGCACTTTATTTTTTTGCGACCCGTTCACGAAATTCATTACTTGGTCTAAATGTTGCGACCCGTCGTGCAGAAATAACTGCACTTTCGCCTGTTTTTGGGTTGCGTCCCATACGTGCATTTTTTTCCAGTATTTTGAAACTGCCAAAACCTGCAAATTTAACTTCTTCGCCATTTATCAGTGCGTCACGAATTTCATCAAAAACCACATCAACCATTTTCAGTGCATCCGCTGTTGTCAAACCAAATCGTTCACGCAGTCTGTTTGCAAAATCACTTCTTGTTATTGTTGCCATTATTTTACCCCTGTATATAAACTTTTACCTATCCAATCCGTTGCATTATACATTTGCAGATTATAACTTGCAATATTTTTTCTTGGGAATAAAATATAAACCAACGTCCCCATAGTTCAATCGGATAGAACAAGTTCCTCCTAAGAATTAGATGCAGGTTCGATTCCTGCTGGGGATGCCAATCCACGCAGGAAGCGAACCGTCCAAGCAACGCCAGTTGCGTCAGGTTCGGAACAAGCGCAGCGCAGTAAAAGGGGCCCAAAACGAAGTTTTGGGAATTTACATTCCTGCCGGCGTGCCAATCCACGCAGGAAGCGAACCGTCCAAGCAACGCCAGTTTTTATTTAATTTTCTGGTTTTGGCGCATTATTAAAATAACATCACGACGGTTATATCCATACGCAGAATTTACGCTGCGTGTTGCAAATGTGTGTGCTTCATTGTCTTTTTGCGTTCTTTCAAAAAAGTCCAAGAAACTGGTCCAGGCCGGCGAATTGCCTTCCCACAGATATTGAAAGCAGATACGTCCATTATCCTTGCTAAGATTCTTTCTGGCCAACGGCACCAGGATTTCATAATACATTCGTTGCATTCGTGTCTGTGGTGAAAAATGTTCATTAAACATATAATCAAAAATATTAGACAGCAATATAATATCGTATCTTTGATTGAATTTTTCGGACACATTTACCAAATCACAGTGTTTGAAATTTATTTTATCCGGTAAAATTCCACGCAGTTTATAATAGTTTTGTTCTGTTTTCAGATAGTTCAAATTAAAAAACGGGTTAAAATCTGGATGATGTGCGGCCCGATATTTGAACAAATCACGTCCGTGTATTTTGTATTTTGTTATAAAATGTTTCAGGGGCTGTGAAAATTTACCTTTGATGGGTGCGATAATATCCTGTTCAAAAAAATTGCTGTTGCTAAAAAAGAAACTTAAAAAGTCGTAATAGTCAATATGCTTAATCATATGCATTTTTAATTCCATCACCAATTTTTGAAAAGAATTTATATCAAAAGTATCAACGTTTTTTGCCCCCGCCAGATATGCATCAAACACACTGTCGCCTGAAGCCGCCACACTCAGAACGTTTGCACCACCAATGTTTTCTAATATTTGCATTGTGCCTGCAACGTTTTCATTTGAAAATAAAAATACAGATGACTTGTCCTGGAACGCATAATCACTGGCAATTTCAAGGGGAGTCGAATTTTCCTCAAAAAAAATATCCTCATCAAAACTCATATACAGATTTATAGCACGAACAGGAATATTGTCAATATTTTATTGTTTGATATAGGACACAAATATTATATAATCCGTCAAAAAAGGATTTTTATATGAAAAATAAAGCGGTAAAAATTGGTGTTGTTGCGACAATATTGCCACATATATTTTGTTGTGGTTTGCCAATGGTGCTGGCAATTGTTGGCCTGATTGCCCCTGATGCGGCACATTTTCATCTGTTGCCACATTGGCTTGAACCGTGGCTGTTTGTGTTTTCTGGTGCGATGTTGGCATTTTCTTGGTGGTTGGTTGTTCGTGATTGTCATTGTTCGTGTCATCATTGTGGTGGCGGCACATCACACCGTGGCCCCAAGATTTTGCTTGGGATTATAACGGTTGCGTTCATTATCAGTTTGCTGTTGCATATCGTGTCGCATCACTAAGTCAGGATGTAATGAAATTGAAGTATTTTGATGCCCATTGCCATATCACACACATAGGCCAAACGATTTTGGGTATCGGCGCCATTACAAATGCCGCAACGTTTTCGGATTGGCCCGACATTATATCTGTGTCGAAACAGGGGGCGGATATTTATGGTGCGCTTGGGGTGCATCCCTGGTATTTGGCGGATTGTCCGACCGATTGGGACAGGATACTTGAAAAACATCTGATTGAAAATCCGTCACTAATGGTCGGGGAAATTGGGCTGGACAAACACACCCCCGACCCAGAATCCCAGATTTATTATTTCAAGCGTCAGTTTGATATTGCATCCAACCTGCAACGTGGTGTTATTATACATTGTGTTGGTATGTGGGGATATCTGCTGGATTTTCTGGCTAAATATTCTGGAAAAATGCCACCATTTATTATGTTCCATCGTTATTCTGGTGCTGTGGCAAACATCCCCAGATTGGCGGATAAATACAATGCGTATTTTTCATATTGTAATCCTGACGACCGACGCATTTTATCAACCCCACTTAACCGAATTTTATCTGAATCAGACGCATCGGATTTGACCTGTATACCTACCATCGCCGATAAAATAGCCCTGGTTCTTGACACAGAAACAACAACATTTATTAACAATGCGCAAAGGATGTTAAAAAAATGACCAGATTACATCGCACACAACTATTATTTGGCGAATCTGCTATTGAAAAATTACAACGTTCAACGGTTATGGTCGTTGGTTGTGGGGCGGTTGGTTCCTTTGCAACAGAGGCACTTGCCCGCACAGGCATTGGACACCTAATTATTATCGATTTTGACAACGTCGAAGAATCTAATATAAATCGTCAATTGTTTGCCCTGGATTCAACCATTTCCCGGCCCAAGGTATCTGTTGCCAAGCAGCGTATCCACGACATAAACCCAGAAATCACGGTTGATGCACTAAATATGTTTTTTGATGACAAATCGGAATTATCTGTTCGACCTGATTTTATAATCGACGCCATAGACACTGTCCCGTCTAAAATTTCATTATACAACTGGGCGGCCCGGAATAAGATTCCATTTATTTCCAGTATGGGCGCCGCATCCAAGACAGACCCAACCCAGATAAAAATTGCCCCAATATCTAAAACGACTGTATGTCCATTGGCGGCCCGTGTTCGTCGTATGATTCGTGATTTAGAATTGCCCGATTTTCCGGTTGTCTATTCTGTTCAGCCCCCAATTCCGGTCACAGGTCACGCCAAGAATCTGGGGTCAATCATAACCGTCACTGGAACATTTGGACTGGTTTTGGCAAATTATGCAATCCAGAAAATAATCCAGGATATTTAGTTTTGACAATTGGTGCAATATTGTTGTAAATTTATAGCAAACAGGGGGGTAAAATGAAACTTATCAACAGAATAAAAAGTTTGCCTGGGGTATGGCTGTGTGTTTTGGCCCTGGGGGTTGCATTGGGCGGATACTTCATAGGCAATGGTTTTTACCGTGCATTGTCCGTTCGCACTGTCACGGTCAAGGGGTTGGCCGAACGTGACGTTGTTGCCGATACTGCGGTATGGAATATCAAGATAAATGGCGTTGGTGGTGATTTGTCCGAATTGCAACAGCGCATTGACAATAACATTAACGAAATCCACCGTTTTTTAATAGAATCAGGTTTTGCGTCATCTGATATTCAAAACTTGCGTGTTCAGGTTCGTGATAAATATGCGGGCTATTCTGATGCAGAATTGCGCAATCAACAAAACGATGGTCGTTATGTCATCGAAACTGGGGTCAAGGTTCGTTCAAACAACGTTGAACTTGTTGACAGTGTTTCACGTCGTATGGGCGAATTGGTCCGTCGTGGCATTACCATTACCGAAGACTATGCCGGTCCGATTTATATCTTTAACGGATTAAACGACATAAAAATTTCTATGATAGAGCAGGCGACCAAAAACGCCACCGCCGCCGGTCAACAGTTTGCCAAAGACGCCGATGCCCGTTTGGGAAAAATCAAAAGCGCAAACCAGGGCGTATTTAGTATTGAATCACGTGATCCGACCGATTCCTGGTCGTCCAACGAACGTCAGGCAATAAATAAAAAGGTCCGTGTTGTTGCAACAATAACCTTCTATCTAAAATAGAAATTTATACCGCCCGACCGGGCGGATTTTTTTTTGTATAAAAAGCACGGCAATTTGTTCTAGTAAATATAATAAATTTAAGGGCTAAGAACGTTTTCCTAAACTGATTATTCACGTTGAATCATATCTACAAAGGGGTTATAATATAACTGTCTTATAACAAGACATATTAACCCTTGAAAAGGAGAAAAAACAGATGAGAGGACTAACGAACTATGTTCTTATACCATTGACATTTATTGGCGCCCTGAACTGGGGGCTGGTTGGAATCTTTGGTTTTGACTTGGTCGCATTTTTGTTTGGCCCAGCAACCCTGGCCAGCAATATTGTTTATGCAATTATCGGTATTGCCGCACTGATATGGTTAATCTGGATGTTTATCGACAGACCTGTATCACGCAACGACCGTTAATAAAGTCTTCGGTTTCATGTCTTGCGCCCCAGATGGGGCGTTTTTTTTGCGCTTTGTGTAAAGAAAAAATCCGCCCAGATGGGCGGATTTTAAAATTCAAATCGAATGCCAAGCATCGCATTTATGTATATCATATTTTCAGCACTGAATACTTCACGATGACGGTCCTGTTCGGTGTTGACCAATTCCCACTTAACACGTGGCAGGTATATTCCACGAACACCAAAATCCAAAAACAATGTTTCTGTTATGCCATACGACAATCCTAATGATAACAGCCCTGCAACGTTCGGTGTCGTATATTCAGAACGATAAAACTGTGTCAGGTTATAATCGTCAGGTTCACCATACTGCGAAAATTCCTGTTGCGCAGAAATATCGCCATATGGGTCATATAAATTCAAAATTGCCGTGGTGTCTGCATAACCAACCCCAATACCTATGTATGGAATTACACTGCGTGATGGCTTTTGAATCCCTGTAAAGAAATCATAAAACGCCATTACACTGATAACATCTGTTGAAATTTCAGAGTTGACCGATGCACTTTCAATTGGCGCAGAATCCACCGCACCACCAACCAGTGACAAATCACCCTTGAACATTGGGGATGAATTATATTCGCTTTCTGCGATATGGTCCCAGCCCGCTTCGATACGCCACTGGGGGCGGTTTGGAATTGTCCAACCGATACTGGCCCCGGCGGCAAATGAAAATGATTCATAATCCTTGGTCGCTGGCAGTTTTGCAATCTCGCCATAGCCGGCAAATGTCAAATCATCACAACTGTTTGTAATGGCACACTGACCCCAGGGGATAATCTGGTCAGAATCAGGCAACAGATAGTATCCAATCGACACCGCCCCCAGTCCGTTTTCAATTTTTCCCATTCCAAACGATGCACCACCACGTGCCGATATAACAAATCGGGTACCGTCGTCATCATACCAACCGTCGCCGACATAGGTCCCAGGATATTGCCAATCAGCGTGCGCCGGCACAGTCATCAGGCACGATAATACAGATAATATGTAAAAGTTTCTTTTTCTCATACCCTGTATTATATCACAAAATGCGGGGGTATAAAAACAAAAAACACCAACCTTGACTTTATAGGGTATTATTCCTATGATAAATATTGTTTTTTAATGTTATAAGAAAATATTATGGGGTATTTTATGAAACGCTTGTTTTTATTCGCAGGATATGATTGTGATGGGATTGTTGACGACAGTTTGTTATGGTATTTGAAGGCTTTGTCGGGACTGGGGGATATTGTTTTTGTTATGGACAATGATGCGACCGATGTCGAAATCGAAAAGGTAAGGCAAATACCAAATGTTTTATACGCAAATGCGGTGCGTCACGGCGAATATGATTTTGGTTCGTATAAGCGTGCGTATATCTGGGCCCGTGATAATAAATTACTAGAAAAATATGATTGGGTTTATCTGGTCAATGATTCTGTGTTGGGCCCACTGTTTGATTTGAAGCCCATTGTAGAAGACCTGGAATCACGTGGGGTTGATTTAACAGGGTTGATTTCATACCGTGAAAAAAATATTTGTGAACATCTGCAATCGTGGTTTGTGGGGTTAAGTCAACACATTGCAACAGCGGAATTTTTTAACGATTTTATTTGCAGTGTAAAACAGGAAAAGAACAAGTCTGTTATTTGTGCAAAATATGAATTTCAATTAACAAATCGGGCGGTTCGACGTGGCTATAAATTTTCAGCATACTTAGATACAGAAAAATATCTGGACGAAACATACCATTTAATGTATCACGAACCGTTATTAACGTTATGTTTAGGGTGTCCGTTCTTGAAAAAATCTGTCGCACAAAAAGTGTTGAACAAACCATTCTTATTGCAGCATATCGAAGACGAGAACTTGATGCCTATTTTGAACAAATGGGCTGAACGTATGCCACCGCTACCAGAAAAAAAATATCTGTATAAACCGGTATTGCGATTACGCATTTTTGGTTTACAGATTATAAAAATATACCGTATGACAGATACATTTGGCGGTGCAGCAGAATTAAAATATCGGGTTGAACTTTTTGGTTTTCTGCCGGTTGGATTTATTCACCGCATAAAACACGCAAAATAGGTGTGAGAGATGGGCAAGAAAGTTTGCTATACTTGTATTACTGGCGGTTACGATAATGTGCCGGTGCATAAATATATAAATCCAAATTGGGATTATGTGTTATTTACAGATAATCCTGAACTGATAAGTGCGGGAACGTTTGAACATTGGACTGTGCGCCCATTAGTGTATAATGAATACAGTAATGTGAAAAATGCCCGTTGGCACAAGGTGAACGCACATATCCTATTCCCAGACCACGATGTTAGTTTGTGGCTGGACGGCAATATTGCGGTGAACAATAGAAATATTTTTGACAAAATCGAAAAACTGGTTGCGGATGGTGTTCTGATAAGTATTCCGTTGCACCCACAACGCAATTGCATTTATGATGAAGCGAATACAATAAAAAAACTGCATATCGACCTGGATAAAACAGTAGATAGACAAATG
>JAFURS010000035.1 GCA_017471805.1 Alphaproteobacteria bacterium | reverse complement strand
TGTCATTCCGGGGCTTGACCCCGGAACCAAGGTGTATGTATTCTAATTTAGGTGTGTAATGATGAACGCTCTGACCACCCTGCCCGTTGGGCACCCCTCCAACGGAGGGGAACGGTAGGAATACATTATTTACCACTACCCCGGACGCAGAGCGTCCACCCCTTCGCCAGCGAAGGGGAATAATCTTGTATTAACTTCACAATTTTAATCGTGTGCGGTGCGAAGGGGATTAAAAAGTATTTATTATTTAGCCACACCTCCATAGAGGGGAACTTTAATACTGTTTTGTGGGGAAATGTTGGGTTATTTTTCGCCCATTGTGCGGGCAGAGGTTAAAGCGTTACGAAGCGCCTGTTCCGCCAGTTGGCGTATCTTTGCCGCAAAGGGGCGCATATTCATTGTGTCGGCAACCGTGTTGCCAAACATTTCAGAGATATATTCAATCTGGGTCGGGGCAATTACAAAAACATCGCTGGTAATATTGGCTGGATTCAATTTCTTAATCGGTTGTTGCATTTTTTGTTGTCCCCCCTGCTCTTTTAATCATTTAAGTATATTTTATCATATTTTTTTGGGTTTTCTACTTGTTTATTTCGTTTGTTGTTATTATATCATAAAGTATCTTGACCGAAAGGCGCAAAATTGCTATATATTTCGTGATAAAAGTAAGGAAAATGGTTATGAAAAATATTTTAGGTATGTTATTGGGGTCTGCAAATGACAGATTGGTTAAAAGTTATGATAAGACGGTTTCAATTATAAATGATTTAGAACCTAAATATCACGCAATGAGTGATGATGAACTGCGGCAACAGACGGTTTATCTGCGGGAACAGTTGGCGGCAGGGGTAAGAGAAAAAGATATTTTGCCAGATGCATTTGCCTTGGTGCGTGAGGCATCTGTGAGAACAATCGGTTTGCGACACTTTAATGTGCAGTTGATT
Source organism: Alphaproteobacteria bacterium (assembly GCA_017471805.1). GTDB lineage: Bacteria > Pseudomonadota > Alphaproteobacteria > Rs-D84 > Rs-D84 > Enterousia. Next base: position 10,216 of record JAFURS010000035.1, on the reverse strand, counting down.
GGGGGAATGGTTCTGACAAATGGGCAAATCGCAGAAATGAAAACCGGTGAAGGTAAAACACTGGTGGCGACGTTGGCAATGTTCTTGAAGGCATTGCACGGCAAAGGGGCGCACTTAATCACAGTTAATGATTATTTGGCGTCACGTGATGCGGCCTGGATGGGGGAAATTTATAAGTTCTTGGGGTTGAGTGTCGGAATTATTCAGCACGATATGACCGATGAAGAAAGACGGGCAGCATATGCGTGTGATATAACCTATGTGACCAATTCAGAGTTGGGGTTTGATTATCTGCGTGATAATATGAAATTTACCAAGAAACAGCAAGTTTTGCGGCCGTTCTTTTATGCAATCGTTGACGAAGTTGATAGTATTTTAATTGACGAAGCCAGAACGCCGTTGATTATTTCAGGACCAGCCGAAGATACAAGCGAACTGTATGCCAAGGTTGATGCGGTTGTTGCGCAATTTACAGAACAAGATTTCAAAAAAGATGAAAAAGATCGTCACGTGACATTGACAGAAACCGGTGTGGATAATGCGACTCGTCTGTTGAAAGAGGCAGGATTATTGGTTGGTGATAATTTATATGCGTCTGAAAATGCGGCGTTGGTTATGCATATTCAACAGTCTTTGTTGGCACATCATTTATATCAGGTAAATGTTAACTATGTTGTGCGAAATGGGGAAATCTTAATCGTTGATGAATTTACAGGTCGTGTTATGAGTGGTCGCAGATTTGGTAAGGGACTGCACCAGGCAATCGAAGCCAAAGAACACGTGAAAGTTCAACCAGAAAATCAGACCGTGTCAAGTATTTCATATCAGAATCTGTTCCGCTTGTATCCGACCTTGTCCGGGATGACGGGAACTGCGATGACCGAAGCCGCAGAATTTGAAGAAATCTATAAGTTGCGGGTTGTGTCGATTCCTACGAACAGACCAGTGGCACGTAATGATCATCACGATGAAATTTATCGAAATAAAGATGAAAAATACGAAGCAATCTTGAAACAAATTACAGATTGTATGGAACGTAAACAGCCGGTGCTGGTCGGGACTGTTTCTATTGAAAAGTCAGAAGAATTGGCGGCAATTGTGCGAAAAAAACTGGGGATAAATCCAGCCGTTTTAAATGCAAAACAGCACGAATCCGAAGCGAAAATTGTTGCACAGGCGGGTGCGCCAGGCGCCGTCACAATTGCAACAAATATGGCAGGACGTGGAACCGATATTAAATTGGGGGGTAATGCAGAAGAGTTGATTGCAGAACTGGACCCAGATGCACCAGACTTTGCGGACAAGAAAAAAGAAATCTATGAAAAAATCGAGGCAAATAAGAAACAAGTCTTGGATGCGGGTGGTTTGTATGTAATCGGGACGGAACGTCACGAATCAAGACGTATCGATAATCAGTTGCGTGGTCGTTCAGGTCGTCAGGGGGACCCAGGTGATTCTAAGTTCTTTTTGGCGTTGGATGATGATTTAATGCGTATCTTTGGTGCGGCACGTCTGCAGGGTATGTTGACAACCCTGGGGTTGAAGACAGGTGAGGCAATTACACATCCGTGGATTACAAAAGCATTGGAAAAAGCACAGAAACGTGTTGAAGCAAGATATTTCGAGGCACGTAAAGAATTGTTGAAGTATGACGATGTCGCAAATGAACAGCGAACAGTTATTTACAAGCAACGTGATGATTTGATGGTGTCGGAAAATCTGGAACCGTTGGCACGTGAAATGATTGCGGATGTCGTAGAAATTATCTGTGAAACAAATATCCCAGAAAAGGCAATGCCAGCGGATTGGAATCTGAACGGTATCAGAAATGCAATGATTCGGGCATTCGCATTGGATATAACTGATATTGAAAAGTGGAAACAGGACGAACAGATTACAGAACGCAAGGCCTATGAAACATTGTTAAAACTGGCAAATACCCGGTATGATGGTCAGGCATCAAAATATGGACCAGAGTTGATGCAGATGGCATCTCGTCAGATGATGCTGGGGGCATTGGATACGGTCTGGAAAAAGCACTTGCAACAGATGGATTATCTGCAAAGTGCAATTGGATTGCGTGGATATGCCCAGAAAAATCCATTGTATGAGTATAAGCGTGAGGCGTTGGATCTGTTCAAAAATACAATAAACAGTTTCAAGATTTTGTCTGTTTCATATGTGTGTCGTATGGAATTAACACGTGAAGATGTTGCTGCAACCGAAGCGCAACAGGCAAAACACGATCAAGAATTGAATCCACAGACATTGGCAGAAAATCGTCGTAATGCGCCCTGCCCGTGCGGTTCAGGATTGAAATTCAAGCATTGTTGTGGTAAATTGCACTAAGTTTTTTAGTGCAATTTATTGCGTTGTTTTTGTGGTTCTTTATTCGGATTGGTTCATAGTTAAAGGAAAGGGGTTATGGGGCAATTTATTCATCTGCGGACACATTCAAGGTTCTCGGTCGGGGCAAGCACGCTGACAATTAAGCAAATTCCAAAGTTATGTCAGGCGGCAGATATGTTTGCCTGTGCGTTGACAGATACTAATTTGATGTCAGGTTGTGCAGAGTTTTCTGATGTGATGCCAAAGAATAAATTGCAACCGATTATTGGCGTCGAAATTTCTTTGAATCAACATTCGGCAGATCCTAAAATTCTGCGGGCCAGTTCTTTGTCCAAGGTTGTTTTGTTGGCCCAAAACCACGAAGGGTATTTGAATCTGTGTGAATTAAACCGGGTGATGTATATGCGGGGCGAAAATCATCATCTGGGGGCGTTTGTTTCGTTTGATGAATTAGAATCACATAGCAGTGGGGTTATTTGCCTGTCGGGTGCGCATTTGGGACCGGTTGGTATGGCATTGCTAAATGGTCAAGAAGATCAGGCAAAGGCATATGCAAAACGTTTGTTGAATATTTTTGGCGATAGGTTCTATATCGAAATTCAGCGGCACGGTTTAGAAGATGAAATAAAAACAGAACCGGGATTCTTGAAAATTGCACAGGAATTAAATATTCCAATCGTTGCAACAAATGATGTCTGCTTTGCCGCAGATACAGACTATGAGGCGGCAGATGCGTTGGGGTGTGTGTTGGGACAGACCAAGGTTATTGACCCAGAACGACCAAGAAAATCATCAGAACAATATTTTAAGTCGTATGAACAGATGGCAGAAATTTTTTCTGACCTGCCTGAGGCAATTGAGAATACTGTTGTTATCGCACAGCGTTGCGGTTTTATGGTAAATGTTCACGAAAAACCCCTGTTGCCACGTTTCGGTGATGATTTGGAAACAGAATGTCAGATGCTGCGTGATAATACAATGAACGGGTTAAAGCGCAGACTGGAACAGCACGGAATTACAGATACAAAACCATACTATGACCAGGCGGAATTTGAACTGGGGGTTATTATTGGTATGGGATTCCCAGGGTATTTCTTAATTGTTGCAGATTATATCGATTGGTGCAGAAATAACGATTTTTTGACAGGACCAGGTCGTGGGTCTGGGGCCGGGTCTATTGTGGCCTGGGCATTGGGAATTACAAATGTTGACCCGTTGAAGTATGGGTTGCTGTTTGAGCGTTTCTTGAATCCGGATCGTATTTCTATGCCGGACTTTGACGTGGATTTTGAACCGACTGGGATTGAACGGGTGCTGGCATATGTTTGTGATAAATATGGACACGATTCTGTGTGTCGTATTATCACATTTGGTTCGTTGCAGGCACGTGGGGCAATTCGTGATATTGGACGTGTGTATGGTATGCCCTATTCTAAGTCGGACAGGTTGTCAAAACTGATTCCGCAAGATGCCAAGACGTTGAAAGAAGCCGTGGATATGTCAACGGAAATTCAAGATATTTTGAATAATGACGAGGACTTGAACAAGGTGGTGATGGTTGCAGAAGATTTAGAAGGTAGTTTGCGAAATCTGGGCCAACACGCCTGTGGGGTGGTTATTGGGGACCGTCCAACCACTAAAATTGCACCTGTTTATCGTGATCCTGCCAACCCATTGCCGTCGTGCCAATTTGACGGTAAGTATTTGGAGAAGTCAGGGTTGATTAAATTTGACTTTTTGGGTTTGGAAACGTTGGTGGTGTTAAAGTATGCGGTGCGTCTGATTCAGCAAACACGGGGAATAAATATCGACCTGGATCAGATTCCAACCGATGATGCAAAGACTATGAAATTGTGGCAACAAGGATTGACCGAAGGTATATTCCAATTTGATGCCCCGTTTGTGCAACAGACGTTACGTAAAATGCACCCGACAAGTTTCTTGGAAATTTCTGCGTTGAATGCGTTAAATCGTCCAGGACCGATTCAATTTATTCCACAATTTATTGCACGTATGCACGGCGAAGAACCAATCGAATATGTGCATCCAAAGGCAGAACCTATCTTGAAAGAAACATACGGGATTATCGTTTATCAAGAACAGGTTATGCAATTAACACGTGCATTGGCTGGCTTTACACGTGGACAATCAGATAACGTGCGTAAGGCAATGGGTAAAAAACTGATTGAAATGTTGAACGAATTAGAAGGTAAATTCTATGAGGGATGCGAAAAAGAAGAGACCTTGGACCGGGCAACAGCAAAAGATTTGTGGGAAAAGTTCAAGGAATTTGCAAAATATGCCTTTAATAAATCACACGCAATTGCATATTCAATTGTTGCAAATCAGTGTGCGTATTTAAAGGCGAATTATACACCTGAATTTTTGGCGGCGTCGATGTCTAGTAATTTGAACGACACCGACCAGTTGGCAATATTTGTTGATGACGCAAAAACTAATTTCGGGATTCAAATTGTTGCACCAGATATAAATCAAAGTGAATCTTTGTTCACGGTGCGTGATGGAAAAATTATCTATGGTTTGGCGGCGTTAAAGGGTGTAGGCACAGTTGCAACTGATGCAATCGTTGCAGAACGTAATGCAAATGGAAAGTTCAAGAATTTGACTGATTTTGCTAAACGCTGCGCACCGATTATGAATAAGCGGATTTTAGAAGCCTTTGCCAAAACAGGTGTGTTGGATTCGTTGGAACCTAATCGGGCGGCAATATATTTGAACGCCGATGCGATTTTGTCCTATGCGGCAAAGTCAAAAGACGGGGCGAATATGCTGTCGCTGTTTGCAAATACGGTCGAAGACGATGTTGCCGAGGACAGATTACATAAGAATTTGCCCAAAACAGAACCGTGGACATTTGGGCAGAAGTTGGAAAATGAATTGTCTGCGTTGGGGTTCTATATTTCTGCACATCCGTTGGATCAGTATAAGCATTTAATTGCACGTGCAAATCTGGCGACCAGTGGAACGTTAGAGGCCTTGGGCGATAGAAAGTCGGTGCAGATTGCCGCTAATGTTAATAGTTTTAGTCGCCGTCGCACCAAGACAGGTAAAGAAATGATTACGATAAACGCATCTGATAGTTCGGGAAATATAGATGCAGTGGCATTTGGGGATTCGGCGATTGAATTTTCCCAGATTTTATCAAATGAAAACGTGGTGCTGATTTCCGGAAAAACGTCGTGTCGTGATGACAGGGTTTCGATTTTTGTTGATTCTATTGTTCCGTTAACACAGTGGGTTGCAAAAATTGCTAAAAAGTTAACCTTGGATATCAGGGACCAGGCGGTTTTGCAAGACGTTAAAAAGGCTTTGATTGCGTTGCCACGTGGTTATACACGTGTAGAATTAGTGTTGCACGGCGCAGAAAAAACAGCGACAGTTGCGTTGCCTGGTGGGGTCGAATTAGGAAATACAACGGTTGCAGATTTGGCGGCCTTGGGGCTGAAGGTGGAGATTGAATAATATGGCGGTTGAACATATTCCGGTGTTGTTAAGTGCGGTCTTGGATGCGTTGGGTGATATTCAAGGCAAGACAATTGTTGATTGCACGTTTGGTGCGGGGGGGTATAGTCGTGCCTTTTTAACCCGTGGGGCAAATGTTATTGCGTTTGACCGTGACCCAAATGCGTTGCGCTATGTCGATGAAATAAAAGCGCAATGGGGGGATAAATTTCGCTTTGTCCCGGCACCGTTTTCCAAGATATCGGATTTAGAACAGACGGTGGATGCAATTGTGTTCGATTTGGGAATTTCTTCTATGCAGATAGATACCCCAGAACGTGGTTTTTCTTTTCGGGCGGATGCGCCGTTGGATATGCGGATGGAACAGTCTGGGGACAGTGCATATGATTTAATAAAAAATACAGATGTCTCAAAACTGGCGGAAATATTGCGCAACTATGGGGATGTAAAAAAAGCAAATATACTGGCACGGGCAATCAAAGATAATTTGCCCACAACCACATTTGAATTGCGTGATTTAATTCATATCCCCAGGGATGTCGCCCCGGTATTTCAAGCCTTGCGTATTGCGGTTAACGATGAAATGGGGGAATTGGAACGGGCGTTGGCGGTGGTGCCTGATTTGTTAAACAAGGGCGGCCGGTGTATTTGTGTGACATTTCATTCGTTGGAAGACAGAATTGTGAAAAATCAGTTCAGAAAATGGACAACCGCCCCCGGGGACCCACGATTGCCACAGGTTCAGGTGGCGGATTTTGAGTTAATTAAAACCGCCCTGCCCGATGACAAGGAATTAGAAAATAATCCACGGGCCCGCTCGGCGCATATGCGGGGGGTAATAAAATCGTGTTGACCCATATGTGGTGATTTTTATACACTTGTTTCAGGAAAGGTAAAAAATGAAAAAACATACGTGTGATTTAGGTGGTATTAACCAAGATTTGTTGATGGCAATGGTAAATCTGGATGCAATCGTTGCTAAATCGAACAATGCGCAATTGTGCGAAATGGTTTCTGATGTGAAAAAGCGTATGTTGAAATTAGTCGGTATGGTGGACAGTGCGGAATTAAATGCGGTTTTGGGTCAGATGGCGCAACAGATAGATGTGGGAAATCAGGCGCAAAGTGATAAAAACAAAACGAAATCATATCGTGCGTATGATTTGATTGCGGATTTAGAAGAAAAGTTTTCTAAAATCGCAGACGGGAATAATTAGGTGTTGATTTAGGGACCTAAAAAATGGTAAAATCAAACAAAGAGAGATGTTAAATTGAAGAATCATTGGACAAAATTTGTTGGTTTTTATGCGCTGACGTTGGTGGCGTTTGGTCTGCCGGCGGCAATGGCGGCCCAGGCCCCGAATCCACGCAGTGCCGTGAATGGTGCTGTTGCAACACAGCGGACAGATGGACGAACGGTCGTTCGTGGCGATGGTAATAATACCGGTGTCGTTTCGGACAGTGTGCGCAGTGCGGTGCAACGCAGTGGTGCGTTGGTTGGTCGCAGTGCAACAAATGTAAAAAGTGCGTCGCCACGCAGTGCGGTGCGTCAAAATTCTGTGGTGCGCAGTGGTGATGTGCAAAAATCTGGTGCGGTTGTGCGGTCGGCAACCCCGGGGCGTTTTATGGGGGTAAATACTGGTGCCAGTGCACGTAATTCTTCGCCGGTGTCTAATTATGGATTGTCACGTGCCGCATCGCAGTCACGTGCAACGGCGGTGTTTTCTGATGTTTCTAAAATCGGTGGTGGTTATGCATCGTGTCGTGATGCGTATGCGACCTGTATGGATCAGTTTTGTGCCGCTGCAAATGACACATATCGTCGTTGTTATTGCAGTGAACGTTTTATTGACTTTCGTGATGTTGAATATGCCCTGGACGAAGCCAAGGTTTTGTTGCAACAATTCGAAGATAATAATCTGAATGCGGTTGATAAAACCGCCGCCGAAGTCGATGCAATGTATTCGGCATCTATTGGCGAGGCGGCAATAAAAAAAGACACCAGTGGTGCGCAAAGCATCTTAGACGAAATTGGTGATTTGTTATCTGGCAAGAAAAAGGCAAGTGCATCACAGGGTTCGTCCACGTCGTTGGGTGTGCTGTCGTTGGATTTTTCAACAGATATTGGCGATGTTTGGGGCGGTGATGGTGGAACATCTATATTTGATTCCAGCACAGGTGTTGATTTGACATCGTTGGAAGGTGTGGATTTATATAATGCGTCAAACAAACAGTGTTTGCAGATGGTTGCAGATAGTTGTGAAAACAAGGCAACACTAAATATGGCGTCCAGTGCATATGGTATTATGATTACACAGGATTGTAATGCATATGAAAGAAGTCTGAATGCAAAACGTGAAGGTGTTTTGAATACTGTGCGTCAGGCCGAAAAGATTTTGCGCCAGGCACGATTGGAAGAATATCGTGCGCATAATTCCCAGGATGTTAATGAATGTCTGACACGTGTAAGGGATGCGATAACCAACGAAGTTGCCTGTGGGGCAAGTTATAAGCGGTGTTTAGATTACAGTGGAAAATATGTGCGGCCTGAAACTGGCGAAGTTATTTATTCAAGCACCCTGTTCCAGTTGGCGGACCAGATTGTGTTAAGCGGCGGTGCCGAAGTGACCGATATTTTGGGGAAAAATCCAAATTATAATATGTTCTTGGATTCCAAAAAAATGTTTGCAAATACGGCATTGGATTCGTGTCGTGATATTTCTGAATTGGTGTGGACCGAATTTAAGCGCAGTGCCTTGATTGAAATTGCCCAGGCCCAGGCCGATTTAATCGAAGAAGTTAAAATGTCGTGTGTGAATACAATGGCGGAATGTTATGACACACAAACAGACGCATTAAAGGGGTTTGACAAAACAACGGCCCAGGCATCGGGTGCGTTGTCGGCATATGCATCCAAGGCAATGTGTCAGGACAAGGTTGTTGCCTGTGCGGCATTGTATGGTGGAACCAAGTGTGAGGTTAATGATAAAGGCCAAATTACAAATGCAGATACTTGTGGGTTGCAGGCATTACGTGCATTTGTTGATACGGTTGATAGTGTTCGTGTGGCCGAAGGATGCGAATCGGCGCTGGAAAAATATGTGACAGATTTATGCACACCACAGACAGGTGATATGGAATATCCGTGGGAATGCCGTTCGTTGGAAATGGGGGACAGTGGTGATTTAAGTTTGGTGACACGGTTGTCCACGGTCACAGATATTGGCAACAATTTTAGCAAGATAATTGCCAAGTATGCGGTTGATAATTGCAGTAATCCTACGGAAGAAAAAGAAAAACAAACGTTTGATGCGTTGCCAGCCTTGACCAAGACACAGGTTCAAAGATTTGTGGATGATGTCCAAGAAGAATTGTCATATCAGTTGATGGAAACGTGTGAAAATCTGGATGGGTATTGGTTGCAACCGTCGGATACGGCAGCAATTAGTGCTTCAAAGCCATTAGCGGCGTTTTATAGGACGGTTTATGGCGGGAATACGGAAAATAGAACATTTGGTTTTTGTGCGGAAAATTCAACACGGGTGTCGTGTTTGGCATACAATTCAAATGCGTCCAAAGATGGTGAAGATGGCGAACCATTGACCGTTGCGTCGTATAATCTGGAACGTGATGAATGCACGTTCAGTGATGAATGGTTTGCATCGCAATGCGCCCTGATGGGGGATGGATATTATGAAAATGGAATTTGTTATGTTGCGTCATCTGAGGCGCCGGGACGTTAAAAAAAGTGAACGGGGTAATAAAATGAAATTAAATTATGTGATTTTAAGTGCGTTGTCTTGTTTGCTGATTGGGGCGGATTTCGTATCCGCCAAGGTTGATGGTAAATATGCCAAGGCGTGGGGACTGGATGGTGATCCTGAAACAACCACGGCGGTTGGGGATTTCATTATAGATGGTGCGCTAAAAATGGGGGCAAGTCACGGCACATATGATGATGAATGGGGGGTTGTTGCCCTGGTGGCGGAACAGGTGGTTGAACACGGTGGATATTTTTGCCCGTATCAGTTGCAATGTGCAAACAAACATTGCAGGGGGGCGTCTTGGTTGCGTGCGTTTGAACCGAAGGGATATAGTAAATCAAAGTGTGCCGGGTTCTGGGAAAAGGGATATACTGGAACAAACTGTGGTAAGCAAAAGGTTGCGACAACGGGTATGAACACCCCGACGACAACGGGGGATGGCGGTTTGTTTACGGGCCTGTCGATGAAAACGTCTGGTGGGGATGCGAACGATAAGATAGATTCTGTCCTTCAATTTTCTAGGTCAGAGAAAGGTGCTGATGGGTATAACTGGTGGATAGGCACTTGGCTTCATAACAAAAATGTTCTTAAGAGTTATTGGATGTTAGGGGCAATTGAGT
>JAFURS010000002.1 GCA_017471805.1 Alphaproteobacteria bacterium | reverse complement strand
GTAAAGTCATCAAATTCAATTGACCGAACAACACCAAACAAAATATCTTGATTAAAACGCACAGAACCGGCCATAACATCTTTTATCTGCGCCAAAGATTTTGCCACGTCCAAACGCCCCAGCAACCTGTCATTTGGCGCACTTTCACGCAGTTTATTCAAAAATATTCCCTGTTTATTTTGTAAAATTCGTCCATAGTCCGTTTCACGAACACGACGAACCCACAAATCTCCATCTCTGATATAGCCTTCATTAACAAACATCGGGTTATTGACATTCCCCATAATTTTCACTGTCCCGTCCCCAGACACATTTTCCAAGACCGGCACACCATATAATTTAGTCAAATCATCTGCAATGAAACTAACCTCACCTTTTATTTCAAATGGCATACTTGCCATATTATGAACATCACTAATATCGATTAAACTGTCCTTTAATACAAATTTATCTGCATCTGCAAAATCATTGACAATATTGGCCAGCACTGCACCTTTTACCCCATCAACCAAAACCGAATAATCTGAATTTATATTTATTGGCGCAGCGCCCATCATATTATCAAGCACATAAATAACCTCTGCCCCTGGGTTCAAAACAACATTTGCAGTGAACACCCCACTATTTTTCAAATACAGATTACACCGTTCACACACAACAATATCTGCATCAAAATCACCATTATTTTCCAAATAAATAGACTGACGAACAAAAAGTTTATCAGGCTTAAATTTCACAAATTCTTGAATTTTCAAATCACTATTATATTCAAGGTTTCCACCATATACATCATACGACACCACCGTCGCCGCCATTACCCTGCAACCCAAACCCAGACCAAATAAAACCCCACATAAAAATTTCATACATATAAACCTGCCCCATCCTAGCACGCACACAACATTTCTAAAAGCATAAAAATACCCCGGCACAACCGGGGTATTTCAATCAAAGTCAAAGTAAATTATTTTTCTAATTTACCCCAACCTGCCTTGTATCCACCATCACGTTCCAGATAGATATTTGCACCATATAATTGTGCCGCACTCATCCCCTGAATCATATAAGTCTGATTCAAATGTCTGCTTTCGCCAGTCTGCAACATTGGCAAATTAACATTTAACTTTTTCGCATCATTACAGCATTTTGCATCGTTATAGCACGAACTGCACTGATACAATTTAACATTATATTGCACACCTGGACGCATATCTTTCAAATCTACAATCATTTTCAATCCATTATCAGTATCCTTGAATTTGATGTGTCCCATTTTTGATTCGCCACCATTACTGCTATGTGTGTACATTTTCGCATACACAGAATTTACATCTGCATTTTCATACGTCTGATAGACAACAATTGCATCTGTTTCTTCAACGACCGCAACCGGTTGCACACGCTGCACAGGTTTTTGATGCCGCATTGCCTTTTTACTTGGGCATTGCATCATACATCCGCTTAACAACACCGCCGCACCCAATACAGATGCAAACATAACTAATTTTTTTGTAAAGTTTTTCATAAGGTTCTCCTTTGTTTGTTCCTTGTGGTTACGCAACACAGTCTACTATATTTTTTTTACATTTGCCCCAGGTTTGAATCCCTAGGAATCCCAGCAAATCGTGCGTATAGCGCATTTTGAAACCAGTCCTATACACAGGCAAAAAATTTTTTGATAACTTGAATTTGCAAAATTAAACCACGGAGGAAAACAATGTATGAACTAATCCAACACCTTATTGCATTCAAGTATGCTTGCAAAATAAATCACTGGTCCACAGACAACTATTCCAAGCACTTACTATACGACCGCCTAAGTGCCGACATTGACACCTGGGTCGATTCGATTGCCGAAGATTATTTTATGGCCGACAATAACAAATCAGTATTTAAATCCAACATATTAAATCCAAAATATATAAACCAAGACTTGGTAAAATCGTGTGAAGTAATTATATCGCACCTTGAAGAATTGCAAACTGATGGCGAAACGAATCAGGGCCTAAACTCACTTCTTAGTGCCATCGAAGAAGGCTTTTTAAACAAACTTGCCCTGGCAAAATTGACCTAAAAAAATCCCCATTTTGGGGATTTTCCTTACTTTGCAATATTAACAGACGATTTTAACATCCTGTATTTTCCCAACGTCCAGCAACCGAATCGATATGCAACAAAAACCTGCAACACCAATGCCACAATATAATTGCGTGGCAAAGCCGTGAAATATTGTGTTGCCCCTGGAACAAATCCTGTTTCAATCACAGGTGCCAACATCGTTAAAATACCCGCCATTAAACCAACCCGAATAAACGGCATATATTTTTGGATACCGAATCGGTTAACGAATCGCAAAACCAATGGTCCAATAACAAAGAAATCCAAACTAAACGCTGTAATATAAATCGGTCCCAATGCCGCCCAAAAATTTTCCCAACTTAAATGTCCATAAATCCACAGATTTAATGTCATCATTCCCAACACCATTGTTGTGCAATTTGGAATAGCAGAAATAATTGCTTCCTTAAAGTTTTGCGGATATAAATTCGCCATATTATTTTCCCCCATAAAAAAACAGTGCCTGCAACTGGACTTATGTGTTGCTGGACACTGCACGTTGATTTAATTATTTTTTAAAATGCCGGGGCATTATAATTTTTTTATTTTTTGGGGTCAAATAAAAAATCCCCCGAATATTTCAGGGGATTTTTTTTAATCCTAGAACATAAATCTAATACCGACGTCGCCGCCAAAGTTATGTAACCCTGACTGAATATCGACGTATGTATAACGTGCAGCCAAATCAACTGCAAAACGTTCCATATCGAACGTCACACCCATTGTTCCCATCCCAGAAAAGCGTGTTTTGCTTTCGCTGTGATTTGGCACCAAATCGCCGTGACGTTTAACATCTGTGAACGCAACACCCGCCCCCAGACCTACGAATGGGCGAACAATTTTATAGTCACCAAATTCCCAGTAATTGTTCCACAACAACGTCTGCATTTTGGCCTCGACATCGATACCACCTGCGGCACCGAACTTTTCTTGATCAGACGTTTTACCAAAATACGTCCATTCAATTTCAGAACGCACAGTATCACACACTTCCAAACCTAATGCGGCACGTCCCTGGAAAATATAATCTGTAATAGATTCCTTGTTGCCATCATATTTATAGTTCAGATTTGTATAACTCATACCCCCACGCAGTCCGATATATGGGTCCATTCCCCACATTTGCCAACTGCTGCCCTGGTCAGGATGATTCATTGCGAACGCCGGACACGCAATCAGCACCGCCAGTGTTGAAATTACTAACTTTTTCATTTTCTCTCCTTTTTGTGTTTTTGTTTTCTGTCAAAGTTTCATGTCAACACCCATATTCTAGCAATCCCGCAACAATATTTACATAGGTATGAATCCCTGAATAAATCCACCCACACCAAAACAAAAAAAGAACAAAAAATACAACTTCTCGTCCAGCTGCCCAATTCACAAAAAAACGGCCACTTTCGTGACCGTTTATTTCTGGTGGACGCGCAGGGACTCGAACCCTGGACCCACTGATTAAGAGTCAGTTGCTCTACCAACTGAGCTACGCATCCAGAACTGCTCTATTTTCAGAACGTCGCTAATTATAGACATAAAATCCACCAAATGCAAGCAATTGTTTGCACTTACTCGCACCTAACTGGGATACATTTTGAACGCAACTGAATATTTTTTATTTCATTAACAGTTTGCGCCCCTGCCAACCACATAACACGTTTCAAATCTTGTTCAAGCCACTCAAACACGTCAAAGACACCACGCCATCCCCCCAATGCCAATCCATAAATTACCGGACGTCCAATTGCAACGACATCCGCCCCGCTGGCAATTGCCTTGAACACATCCTGACCACGACGAATCCCACTATCAAAAATAATTGGCACCCGTTTATTAACCCGCCCCGCTATCTCTGGCAGCATCTCAAACGCCCCCGGCGCACCATCTAATTGCCGCCCACCGTGATTTGAAACCCAAATTGCATCTGCACCTGAAATGATTGCAATATCAGCATCGTCTGGATGTTGAATCCCCTTTACAATTACCGGCAGTTTCGTCATCGCCTTTACCCGCATAACATCATACGGTGTCAAATCATTTTGCGCTGCGGCAAATACACTACTAATTCCCTGGCCCTTGGTTTTAATTGTGGTCTTTGCAACATTCGGCAATTCCAATGGGAACTTAAAATCATTTCGCACATCCCGGATTCTATATCCCCCAATTGGCGCATCAACCGTTAAAATTATCGCATCATAGCCCAGATTTTCTGCCTGCTGAATTATCTTGCGATTAAATCCATCATCTTTACTTAAATACAACTGAAACCACTGTGGTGCGCCCTTTCCTGCCTTGGCAATATCTGCCAATGTTGAACTGGCATAATTACTAACGCTCATAATTGTTCCTGCGGCAGCGGCCCCACGTGCGGTTCCCGCTTCGGCAGAAACGTGTGCCAATCCGTGTGCAGCGGCTGGCGCAACGATTACCGGCAACGCAATGTCTATTCCTAATATAGACGTCTTAGTGCTGGGGTTCAATACACCTGTTAAAACACGTGGCACAATATCCACCATATCAAATGCCGTTTCATTACGTCGCATTGTCGTCTCGGTTTCACTGCCACCTTGAATATATCCAAATCCACCTTCTGGGATAATTTCTGCCGCCCGTGCTTCTAAATCTTCGATATCAACAATTTTGATTCTTTCATCACGATTCGACGCCCGATATCCTGATTTATCTATTTTATTCTGGCCATTAAAGTGCATAACCATCCACACAATTAACAACAGTCCCAAAATAACAACTAAAATAAAAATCGTTTTTTTCATTTTCGTCCTCTTTTTTCATCTAAAAAAATCTTATCAGAAGACATAAAAAAAACTGATTTGACAGTATTCATAAAAAAAGCACCACAACGTGGTGCAATTATTTTTTCAGATACTCCATCGGATTATAGGCCTTGGTTCCTTTACGTATTTCAAAGTGCAATTGTGAACTATCAACCTTACCTGTTTTTCCAACCACGCCAATTTTCTGACCGACGCCGACCTTGGTTCCACGGCGCACGCTCATAGAATCCAGATGTGCATAAACTGTCATCCAACCTGCATCGTGTTGAATAATAATCAAATTTCCCATCCCCTTAACTTCATTTCCTGCATATGCCACAACACCGTTTTCTGCCGCCTTAACCGGGGTGCCACGACTGGCTGAAATATTTATACCATCATTAAATAAACCATTTGATTTTGCCCCATAATTAGACAGTATTTTCCCCCGCACCGGCCACGTGAACTTTGAAGAAGAGCGTGCTGTAATTTTCGGTAATTTTTTTGTTGGATCTGACGAAATCTTCTTTGTCTCAACTGGTTTCACGACCTTCTTTTCTGGCTGTCCAGACGGTGTATTAACCGGCTGTGTTTTTTCAACCTTTACAATTTTTGTTCCCGTCACAGATTCTGCCTTTTTACCTACATTCCCTGCTTTTGCCACAGCCTGCGCTTGTGCAACATTAACCTTCTCAGACACAGTAATCTTTGCCATTGGTGCCTGGGCTAAATCTGGCACACGAATTTTCTGTCCAACTTTCAAATTAAACGGAGGTGTTAAATTATTCATAACCGCCAAATCATTTACCGGCACAGAATACTTTCGTGACAAAGAATACAGTGTATCCCCTGGCCCAACAACCACATCAACCAAATCAACCTTGGTCGCTGTCTGAACCCCGGTCACTGGTTTTGCAA
This sequence comes from Alphaproteobacteria bacterium, assembly GCA_017471805.1. Lineage (GTDB taxonomy): Bacteria > Pseudomonadota > Alphaproteobacteria > Rs-D84 > Rs-D84 > Enterousia. The sequence goes on along the minus strand of JAFURS010000002.1, from coordinate 11,574 downwards.
CCTGCAAGACATCTGATTCAGACGTGATATTTTCTGTCACTTTTACTTCGCCTGCGACCTTTAATTTTTGGCCGATTTTCAACGTATAGGGCATTTTCAACCCATTTAATCGTGCCAAATCATCAACCGTTGTTTTATGCTGTTTTGCCAACTGATATAACGTGTCCCCTGACTTGACTGTAATTTCCTTGACCTGGACATCAACATTTGGCCCACCATACAGTGGCACCAACAAATAGTCTGTTGACGGCGCAACACGTTTTTCATCTTGCTTTTGAATTTCATCAACCGATGCAACGACAATCTCCGGTTCCGCTTCTGACTGAACCAGCACATCAGATTCTTTAACGACAATATCATCTTGTGGTGGCACGATATAGTCATCAACAGACGCATAGACCACATAATCATCCGACATATCTGTCCCATACAACTGTGGCGATGCAAAGACCCCATAATCTGATACAGCTGAATTATAGATTTCTGGATTAACATTTGGGTCGGCCAACAAAGCAGGATAACGTTCTGAAATAAAATCCCCAACAGTATCTGGCAACGACAAAATTTTTGGTTTCAAATCACACGCAGTTTGCGTGCATAAAATCCCCACAAAAATCAAAATGATTTTCTTCACACTGCTATTATAGCACAAAAGACTATTTTCGCATAAACAAAATACTAACCTCGAACAAGGCCCACAAAGGAACTGCCAACACAACCTGTGACACAACATCTGGCGGTGTTAAAATTGCCGCCAAAATCACAATCAGAATAATTGCATACCGTCGCATTTTTATAACCCGACTGCGTTCTAATATTCCAATTCGATTCAGCAGCACCATCACCAACGGCAATTGAAACGCCACCCCAAAAACCTTTAACAGGCCAATTGCAAATCCTAAATAATCACGTGCAGCCGGCAACATCACACTTGGCACCAGCGCACTTTGATTCAAATCAACAAAGAACTTGAACGCAATCGGAAACAAGAAATAAAATGCAAAACCCGCCCCTGCAACAAACAACAGTGGCGACATCAACAAAATCGGCCAAATAAAATCCCGTTCGTTCTTTTTCAGCCCCGGCCCAACAAACGCCCAAATATGCCACAATACGACCGGCAACACCACCAACAACCCAAACATTGCCGCCAACGAAAACTGAATCATCAACCCATCAGACATCCCCGAATACAACAACGTCCCATCTGGCCAAACATCTAATAATGGCTGTGTTAAAAAATTTTGCATATATGGTGCCACCCACAGCCCAAGCACGAATGCCCCGGCAAAGACCAACGCACACCATATTATTCTGCGCCTTAACTCAGAAAAATGCTGCAACAAAGTCATTTTTTTCATTTTTGCCCTGCCTTTTTCCGAACATTTTTATTTTTCTTGGGCAGAACAGACGAAAAAGAATCCAACACATCATCTGCGGTATTTTTAATTAAATCATCGATTGGTTTTTCCAATTCAATCTGCTGTTTAATATTTTCAGACGCATCTGTAATTTTCCAAATTATTGACCGCACGAACTTTACCCCCCGTGCCAACACCCGTGCAACATCAGGCCACATCCGTGCCGGCACCACCAACACCGCCACCAGAAAAATCACTAAAAATTCTGCCCAACTAATACCAAACATTTTATAACTTAATCATAATAGTCATCACCACCACTGGTGCTAACCGTTTTGTGTCTTTGAATCTGGAAAAAGTTTTTATCAAACTTTGTTTTTTCCGCCAGATTTCTAAATGCGACATCTGTCGTTGTGCCTGTTGCATCAACCACCGTCCACGAATTTAACTTCACAGGACTTTTATCAAACACCACAACCATATGTCCCAACCCTTCTTGTCCTTTCAGATTCATTTTCAACGCAAACGAATTTTTCCAATCTGTTGTTTCAACAACATTTATATCTGCACTTGTCAAATTTATATTTTTTCGGATTAAGATACCCGCCGGTGTGCTGGTAATTGGCACAGTTGTGATTTGATCCAGGGACTTGTCAAAGAAATACAAATCCTGACCATCTGCAATCAACTGCACAGGCATATTGTCATAGTCCAGACGCACCCGCCCTGGGCGCAACATATAAAAATCCCCGGCCTGCTGTTTTCCATTTGATGTCTGAACAAAATTCCCCGTCAACCCCGTCACAGAATTTAGATACTTTTCCGCCTTGCCTACCAATCCTGAATCCACTGCGGCAAATGCCCCTGAACAAAGCAGTCCCGCAAAAAATACAAATAATAAATTTCTCATTTATTCCTCCTTGAATAATTCCAGCACCCTTGCACGCACGTTTTCCAGTGTATCACGCACGACGGCACCTGCGGCCCGTTCGTGTCCACCGCCCCCCAACGCAACTGCAATATGGTCGATTGGTTTTTTTCGACTGCGAATCGACAAACCAATTTGTTCTGGTTTTTGTTCCTTTATCAGCACGACATAATCGACACCCTGAATCTGTCCCAACAAATTCAAAACAGTTTCCCCACGACCATCCAAATATTTATAATCTTTTTTACAAACCGTCGCCAACGCCAACCGCCCGTGATAGAAAAATTCTGCATTTGCAGCGGTCCGTGCCTCTAACTGCACAGCCTTGCGTGGCTTATTATTCATCAGTTCAATCAGTCCCCTGATATTAACCCCACTATCGACCAAATCTGCAACAATCCGCAATGGGTCGCCACTGCGTGCAAACTTAAAATTCCCTGTATCTGTCAAAATCGCCAACGTCAACAAATCCGCCGTATAGGAATCCATAAACAATCCCTCTTGGCGCATCATCTTATAAACAATTATCGCTGTCGCTGCGGCACTATCATCATTTATACACAACTGTCCCACATTGTTGTCATTTCTGTGATGGTCAATTTCTATAATAAATCGTGCCTTATCCAGAATTGGTTGTCCCCCACCAATATGCACCGGATTGCCATAGTCCATAACAATTGCCAAATCAAACGGCTTGGACATATCAACCCGTTCAAAGTATTTTATTCTGGACCGCAACGGCACATTATCCAACGCATCTGGTATATTACCGTCATACAAACAGACCGGACTAATTCCGAAATTTTTTTCAATCAGATGTGCCAACGCCAACACACTGCACAGCGAATCGCCATCAGGATTTTTATGTCCCATAATTGCAATTGACTTTGCATTACGCACCCGTTCAAAAAATTCATTTATCTTCTGTTCCATCATTAAACTTTATTTTTACACCGCAATATCTTCCAGAAAGAATTGCGCATTAACATATCCCTTGTATTCATTACTTTTCAGGCGTCCCAGCATCATTATTTTAGTATCTGAATTTTCCCCGTCCAGTAAAAAATCCCCAACTGGTGTCCCCACCAGATTAAATCCAACAAAGGCTAACTTGGTGCCTGCACTGGTTGTCACCATTCCACGCAAATGATTACCATTTCCCATAATTTTTGCATATTGCAACACAGCCCCCCGCAATACCAAAACCGGTTCTGGATTTCCCTGACCAAACGGTTCCATTGCCGCCAATTTATCAACCAAACGCATATTTGCGCCACCCGCATCCAGTTCTGCATCAACCAATACTTCTGGTGCTGGGACGTGACCATTTAATTGTTCTTTAACCGCCTGTTCCAAGAACTCGCAAAATTCTTCTTCCCTGTCAACAGGCAACGAAAAACCGGCGGCGGCGGCGTGTCCGCCCCCTTCACTAACAATTCCTTTGGCCAATGCATCGTGAATAATTTTACCTAAATCGACACCTGGGATTGAACGACCTGAACCATTAACAATACCATCTGTCCTTGTTGCGACACACGACGGCAGATTATATTTATCTTTTAACCGTCCTGCGATTATGCCCATTACCCCACCGTGCCAATTATCGCCACAGATAAACAAACTACACTTTCCCGTTGCACAGCATTTTTCCGCCATTTCTGTTGCGCTTAACATAATTGCATTTTGAATACCGATTCGTTCTTTATTCATATCGTGCAATTTTTCGGCCAATGCATCTGCAACCAACGCATTATCCGTCAGCAACAATTCCAGCGCAGGTGCCGCCGAATCCAATCTTCCAGCTGCATTTAATCGTGGTCCCAACGCAAATCCAGCCGCATACACAGACGAATGTTGAATATTTGCTTTTTCCATCAACCTATTCAGTCCCAGATTTTGCTTCTGCCCCAAGACCTTTAATCCTGTTGCAACAAAGGCCCTGTTCAGTTCAATCAACGGCATCGTATCGCAAATCGTCCCCAGCGCAACAAAGTCTGTATAATTTATCAGTTCCGACTTATCCAATCCCATACCACGGCTATTCAGTTCACGATTAACCGCCACCACGGTTAAAAACGCCACACCAACGCCCGCCAAATATGATAAGCCTGATGTATCATCACTGCGTTTTGGATTAACAACCGCATCTGCCTTTGGCAAGACCGCATCTGGGGAATGATGGTCTGTCACAACAACGTTCAGCCCATATTTTTTTGCCCACTCAACTTCTTCGACCCCACTAATTCCACAATCTACTGTGATTAACAACTTTGCACCCGTCTGTGCAATTTCTTCGACTGCGGCATTATTCAGGCCATACCCTTCGCCTTCACGTGTCGGCAGATGCCACATAACATCCACCCCCAACGCCCGCAAATATTTCACGAACACGGCCGTTGACGTAATTCCATCAACGTCATAATCCCCATAAATTGCGATTTTTTGTCCTGCCTGCACAGAATCAGCGATAATATTTGCCGCCTTGTCCATATCTTGCAACACGAACGGGTCAGGCATATAACTTTTGATACTTGGGTTCAAAAATTTTTTTACACCTGCATCTGTTGTGATTCCCCGTCGTGCCAGTATATTCAACAACAAATCACTATCTACACCTAAAACATCATCTTCTGCCACCCAGGCTTTCCCAAGCTTGGATTTCTCTACTATCTTAATCAACTTCTACTCTTTTTTATTATCAAGAGCATTATAATCAAAAATTATTCAAATAGCAACGGCAGTATGCTATCAAGAATTTTTCCCGTTGTTGGCACCGCATTCCAGGCGGCTGTTCGCCATCCCCACGATTCCTTTGTTCCCTGTGGTTCGTCCAACACAACCAGTATTGTATATTGTGGCGCATTTACCGGAAATATTCCTGCAAAGGCAGTGATATTTCTTTTCCTATCGATTTTACCGTTAATAATTTTTTCTGCGGTTGCCGTCTTTCCACCGATTTGAATACCTGCGACACGTGCCTGTTTTCCACTGGTTTCTTCTGCGACCCGCAACATAATTGGTCGCAATCTTGCAGAAATTTCATCAGGCAAAACCCTTTCGCCCCGCACAACCCCGACGCTACGTTTTTGCAATGTAGGATAAATATAAATTCCCCCATTTGTCACCGCATTAACCGCCAACAACAGATGCATCGGTGTCACCGCATAACCGTGTCCAAACGATACAGTCGCCCGTTCTACCTGTCCCCACTTTTTTTGGGGTATAGAATTTTCTGTTCGTCCAAATTCCAAATTTAATGCCTTGTCCATATGCAACCGTTCAAAGAACTCTTTCTGTGTTCCCTCCGGCAGGTCTAATGCAATCTGCGCACTGCCGACATTACACGAATACATCATAATTTCTTCGACCGTCAAATTCGGCCGTGGTGGCTTAAAACTGCGCACATCAGAAATCTTTGTTGCCACCCGTCCAAACTTATCCAGAATCTTGAACGGTTCTTTTACATAATATTCTTTATCGATACCATTTTCGAACGCCATTGCCGTATTAAATATTTTGAAAATAGACCCCATTTCATACACACTGCGCATTGGCTTAAACAGACGATTCGCAACTGGATCTGCCGACAGATTTTCCGGGTCAAAATCAGGCAACGACACCATTGCAATAATTTCGCCTGTTCTGGCATTCATCAGCATTCCCATTGCCGCCCGTGTTTGATATTTCTGCATAGCGAATGATAACTGTTCATAAAACACAGCCTGAATTCTTGAATCAACCGACAACCGCAACGGGTCCTTATTTTCGGTCAGATAATCATTATAAACCCGTTCTGCCCCTTCCAGTCCATTGCCATCACTGCCGACAAAACCAACGATATGTGAAAACAGTCTGCGCTTTGGATATTTTCTTGTCTGAATACGTTCAATTTCCAACCCCTCTAATCGGGCTTTTTTTATAATTTCACGTTGACTGTCGCTGGCATATTTTTTCAAGCGAACGAATCGCCTATCTGAATTCACCAATTCTATTGCCTGGGCCAACGAATACTCATACGGCAACGCCTGATGAATAGTTTGTGCAACCGCCTCTCTATCTTTTTCACGCACTGCCCGATTACGCAGAATAATATGTCCCGATTCGACATTTTTGGCCAAGATATCCCCATTTCTATCGACTATATCAGCCCTTTGCACAGTCCATTCGCCATCTGAACCTGCCAACCTTGCCCTGTCTGTTCCTTGGAATCCCAACTGTAATGTCCGCCCAATAAAAACAACAAACGCCACCAAGAACACTAAATGCATCACCCCCAGACGTTTACGTGCCTGTGCATCGCCACACACTCCTGAAAATCCCGACTTAAAAATATCCTTTCCTACTTCAAACATTACTGCTCTTCCCTTATCGGCAAATCATTTATAGCAACATATTTATTAAAACTAATATTTTCTGCTTTTGGTTGAATACTAACCACCAAATTACGTAAAATTTCCGGACGAACATATGATGCAAAATTAGCCTCTGCCACGGCGATTTGTTGTTGTGTTGTCACAATATCCCGTCTGACCCGATTCATCTGACGATTTTGCGTTCGAAACGCCACCTGCAAAACGACGGTCATCAGCAAGACAATCCCCATAGACCAAACGCCGATTTGAAACATTTTTTCATCAACCTGCATCACACCCCCCATCAGACCTTTCGTTGCATTTTATCATAAATTCTGCAAAAAACGAATCATAGAATTTACGCCATTCAAACGCCCTGCCCCCAGATTTAGATTCAGTCCTTCAAATTCGCCCCCCAAATCCATATTTTTTATTTCATCACTTGTTTTTCCATCAACCATCGCAATGATAATTGCGACAATTCCCCGCACCAACGCCGAATCAGCCATCCCAAAGAAACGATTTTCATCACGGCAAATCTGAACAAAAGATGCACACCCTTTGATTTCATAACATTTTGCACTTTCTGGAACTTGTTCCAAACTGCGCCCCAGGTCCATAACAAATTCTAATTTTTCCAATGGACTTTGCACCATCCCCAGCGCACTTTTTATTTCTGCATACGTCACGATTACCACCCTTGATTTGTTAAATCTAATTCCAATCGTGCCTCGTCAGACATCCGACTTAAATCCCACGGCGGGTCCCAGACCAAATCAACCCGCACCGGCACATCACCCGTGACCCCCTGGGCGACACTGCGCACCTGTTCTAATAATTCTTCCATCATCGGACAGGTTGGACTGGTAAACGTCATCTGAATCACAACCATTTCTGGTTTTATATCTATATCGTAAATCAACCCCATATCCCATATATTAACGGGTATTTCTGGGTCAAATACGGTTTTCAATCCCGCAACAATATCATCTTTTGTGAACGTCATTTTACAATATCTTTTATTATTGCGATTACCTTGTTAATTTCTTCGATTGTGTTATACGCACCAACGGAAATCCGGATCGTCCCAGGCACCCCCAACGCCTTGTGAATCCAGGACGCACACATCTGCCCAACACGCACACAAACATTTCTTGCCCCCAGCATTGCCCCAACGTCTAAGCAATGCATTCCATCAACAACGAACGACAAAATTGCCGCCCCATCTGGGGAAACGAATTGAATCTGGGGCAATCGACTTAATTCATCACGCATATACTTCAACAATGAAATATCAGGCCTGTTTTTTTCTATATTCTCTAGCGCAACCCCCAACCCTGCAATTTGTGTTAACGGCAATGTGCCTGCTTCGAATCGTTCTGGAACACAATTTAAAACAAAATTGTTTCCATCAACAACTTGCACCATTCCGCCCCCAAATTTATCAGGCATAAAATCATCTGGATTTTTTATATACAAAATTCCCACACCCGTATCAGCACCAATTTTATGTCCTGAAAAAACAATAAAATCTGCATCCCATTTTTTTGCATCTATTTTTTCGTGTACAACAAATTGCGCCGCATCAACAACAACAATCACATTTGGATTTTTTTTACGTGCCGCCCGAATAATCGCTTCTACATCTTGGGCCACCCCAATTACATTAGACATAGCCGTTAAAACAAATACATCAGCATATGAGATATTATCTATATCAAAATTATACTGCGAATCTAATGGACACAAAACAGTTTTAGCCCCTGTTGCGACCCAGGGCAAACACGCACTGTGATGATCCAACACCGACAATGCAACCTGAACATTATTATCTGGTCTAAGCAACGAAACGACACGGTTCATACCATCAGTTGTTCCTGCTGTAAAAACAATATTTTGAAATTCTGCCCCGATAAAATCTGCTACTTTTTTTCTTACTGAATTCAGCATATTATCAACCCCAATCGCCCTGGCACAAATTCCCCGCCCTGCATTAGCATAATTATTGCGCAGGAAATCAACCTGACTGTCAATAACAGCATCTGATTTCAGATAACTTGCGGCTGCATCTAAGTATATGATTTTATTCATTTATGATTTCTCTTGCATTTTGGACGGATTATAATACACTCTTGCCAAATATCAACAACAGAAAAGGAGAAAAATATGGCATTAGAACACGCAACCGACGCAACAATTGACAGTTTAATTGGGACTGGCATTACCTTGGTTGACTTTTGGGCATCGTGGTGTGGTCCGTGCCGTATGTTTGGTCCAATTTTTGAATCAGCATCAAACCAGACAACGGACGCAAAATTTGTAAAATTTGAAATTGACGAATCGAATCGTCGCACACCTGCGAAATATGGCATCCGCAGTATTCCATCCGTCCTGGCGTTCAAAAACGGTGAACTGGTTGAGGCACGCACCGGTGTTATGGACGAAGAAACACTACTATCCTGGATACAAGAATTAAAGGGCTAAAACAATGTCAACGACAATCGAAGATTACAAGACCATCGAACTACCATCGAACTACAAACCGAAACGGTCTGAACCGTATATGTGTCCAATGCAATTGGCATATTTTTACCGGATTTTAACCGCCCAGAAAGAAGAAATCTTGAACAAAAAAGATTCTGTTTTAAATGCTGTTCGTCTGGCTGAAAAGACTGCAACATTTGGTGTTGGTGACGAATCGGACAATGCCACATTTAACCAAGACATCACAATGGATTTACGTATGTCCGACCGCAATGACAAATTATTACAAAAAATCGACATTGCGCTTACCCGTCTTGAAAACTGTCTAAATAAAAATTTAGACGACGACAAAAAATTCGGATACAGTATTGTCTCTGGCGAAGAAATTGGACTGCAACGAATGATGGCTCGTCCGCTTGCAACAATGACTGTCGAAGAACAAGAAGAATACGAAGCACGCAAGAATTAAAAATCCCCCGTTTGGGGGATTTTTTTATTTCTTTTTTGCACCTGATTTTTTTGTCTGTCCGACTTTTTTTGCCGGCACTTTTTTCACAGACTTTGATTCAGATTTTTTTGGCTGTGCCTTAATTTCTTTTTTAAAGACATTCAAACCATCTGCCAAATTTTTCATCATTCCTGGAATTTTGTTATGTCCAAACAAAACAATAACCAGAATAACGATTAACAGAATTTCCATCCAACCTAATCTCATCTTTTACCCTCTTGCGTTATTTTGCGACATAGCAATCCAACCCATCAGATTTAGCATTGCGACAGAATCCATTTGCATCATTTGCATTTTTGAATGCCACACGCAATCTGTATGTTGTTTTTCCATCTTTTAATTGTGCCGCCAGAATCACAAACTGATGTCCGTCGAATAAACTCTTATGCGCTTTTTGAATCTGCTTTTGTGCATTTTCTGCTAACGCACGTGTGCTATATGAACCAAACTGAACATACCACGCCCCCACCACAGGCTTTGCGGCCGGTGTTTTAACGGCTGGTTTTGCCACAGATTTCGCCGCCGGCTTTGCCGCTGGGGCCTTAGGCTGTGCTGCCACAGGTTTTGGTTTTGCAACCGGCTGTGCCACTTCGGCTTTTTGTTGTGCCTGTGGATTAAATACCACTTCCTTGCGTTCTTCTATGACACGCACAGGCACACCTGCGGTCTGCTGCACAGGTTGTGGTTGTGCAACCGGCTGTGGTTTTGGTTGCGGTTGTGCAACTGGCTGTGGGGCCACAGGTTGTGGTTGTGGCATTGCCTGCACAGGCTGCACAGGTGGCATAACATTCATATCAACTGGTGCTGCTGGCACATCTACAACCGCCACTGGCGCATCCAAGTCAACCTCAATTGACGACGACGTTTCATCACTAATTGCACGAATGATGACATATGTTGCCAACACAATAACAATTACCCCAATTGTCAACAACAACCACGGCTTTTTCGGACGTGGATTAACAAACGGTGCCGCATCAGGCAACGAATCCATTGCACCATTATCGTCTAAATCTAATAAATCCAAGTTATTATCATCATTCATGATAAAATCCCCCCATATTTCATTATGGACATTATATCACAAAAAACGCCAATAACAAAATGCTATTGGCGCAATTTTTTACTTTGGCATATTTCCAAAGTTAGGTGGCACAATCAACTTATGATTTTCCTGAACAATCGGTTCCACTTCGCACTTTTTAGCGCACCCAGCCACCACCATCGGCACAACGACCAGCATTACCACAAGCAACAAACGTTTCATTTTGTATCCCCTTTTTTATTTTTATGGGGTGGCCAACTACCACCCCACAAAGATTACAACGGCATTTTAACAGAATCTTGCATCATTTGAACAAATTCGTCCAATGGCATAACATCCTGTTTTTCAACACCCAACCGACGCAAAGTCACATTTTTATCCGCCATTTCTTTTTCGCCTACGACTGCGATGATTGGTGTTTTTGCCAATGACAATTCACGGATTTTATAGTTCACTTTTTCATCACGTAAATCTGCCCGTGCATTAACACCTGCGGCCTTTAATTTATCGACAACTTCATTGGCATAATCTGCATATTTTTCAGAAATTGGCGTCACAACAACCGGTTCTGGCGACAACCACAATGGTAAATTCCCCCCCGTTGATTCCAGCAAGATTCCCATAAAGCGTTCAATTGACCCCAACATTGCACGATGCAACATAATTGGACGATGTTTTTCGCCATCTTCGCCAACATAGGACAAATCGAATCGTTCCGGCAGATTCATATCCAACTGCACTGTTCCACACTGCCAAACACGCCCCATAGAATCTTTTAAATAGTTATCGATTTTCGGACCATAGAATGCGGCATCCCCTTCGGCGATTTCAAATTCAATACCGTTTGATTCCAGTGCGTGCTTTAATGCGCCTTCGGCCTTGTCCCAGATTTCATC
>JAFURS010000034.1 GCA_017471805.1 Alphaproteobacteria bacterium | reverse complement strand
GTGGCTGATCAGTTTAAGTCTTATGCACAAGAACTTAATGTGGATATGCCTGTATTCGTAAAAACTTGTAATGTAGCGCATAACAGTTATACGAGCTTTACAATGTTTATAGATGCGAGCGTATATAACGAACCACTGGAAATACTTGATTACACGGGTGTGACTCAGGGGGCGACTAACAATGTCTCTGTGAATACATCTGGAACAACCACAACCGTCAATACGGATGCAATCCGTAGATTGCAGACTGCCTGCGGAGTGGTTGCAAATGACACCACGAAAGAGGATGAAAAATCCTGGTGGGAAAAATCGGGTGGCGCAACCATTGGTGCGGTTGTTGGTTCGGTTGCCGGCGGAATCCTGGCGCACAAGGCCATCGGCAGTATCCAAGACCAAGAATTAAATTCTGTCGAACGTGCGGCCTATAACGAATTTATGGACAGTGTTGGTTCAAAAATCCGTTGCTTTGTCGGCCCAGAAGAGGTTGGAATGTATGGCACAATAATTTCAACCAGTATGGATTAAGCCATAAAACAACCCCAAAAATAAAAATCCCCCATCCCGGGGGGATTTTTTTTGTGTCTAATCATTTCCAAAGCACCAAGCCACAAAAAATCCCAAACCAAAACCTTCGTCATTCCCGCCAACGTTCCCCTCCGTTGGCGGGGTGGCACACCGTGCCGGGGTGGTCAGAGCATTCATCATCACACATCTAAATTAGCACCCACACACCTAGGTTCCGGGGTCCAGCCCCGGAATGACAAAAGTTCTTAATCTTTGCATAATAAACACCACCCACGGCTTAAATTGTGAACTTGATAAAAGGTTATTCCCCTTCGCTGGCCGAAGGGGTGGATTGCGAACCGTGTTCGCAAGACGGGGTAGTGGTAAAGTTCCCCTCCGTTGGCGGGGTGGCACACCGTGCCAGGGTGGTCAGAGTGTTCATCATCACACACCAAATTGGATTGTATTTTTCTATTAAACCCTTTCTGCAATTCTGTTCCCACTCTTTTTATCGTTTTTCGTGGCGGGCATTTACAAACAAAAGACAAAAACATACTTTTATCATAAGAAAATTTATGATATAATCTTAGGTATGAAAACCAGGATTCTTATATTTTCGTCGCTGCTGTGTTTATGCGGGGCGCACGCTGCATCTGCATCTGATTGTTCGGGTGCGGGCTGTAATGTTGATGTTATAACCTATGACGGGTTTGAATGGGTTGCGCCGGTTGTGACAAATGCGTCCGTTGCGCCGGCAGCACCATCGTCCTTTGCATTAGATGATGTTGACGATGACACAACAACCCGAACTGTAATTTTGGCCACACCTACATATGTGCCAGAACCACCAACCTGGATGGAATCTGACCCAAATGCGGCAATAATGCCCGTGGCCCAGAATTTACCAATGCCTGTGCGCAACATTGACGTTAAAATGTTGTCAATAAAACCTGTCCCCGAAGATACACGCCCGCAATTATGGGACGGTGTTCACGGCAAATATACCGGACCTGATGCTGAAAAGACCGTCGATTGGCGTGATGGTGTGCCAATTTGGGACGAATCTATAAACGACTATCGGTATAAGGATTTTTCCGATTGGTTTCTTCAGGCCAGCCCCGAAATCTATGTTCGTCACGTTGACCCGGCCAGTCCAATTGCAATGACGTCTGAAACAATTGACCCGATTGCCTTGTATCATCAGAATATGGAAGATGCCGCCACAACACGGGCCCGTGTCGAAGAATTGTTGGCACCACGCAAACCAGCATTCGATTTGTGGTTCGCAAAATCTGATGCTACGGAAACGGATTTGCCGACGGAAATACAAATGCCGGCGCCACGTCCTGAATACACGGCCCAGGATATGACTGAAATTGTCGAACAGACATTTGGAACAACTGCGATTGTATGGGCGGACGGCTGTCCATTTGAAACAGAAACAGAATGTCAAATCTGGCGTCGCAAACCAATCGTGCGTGAAACTGTATCACCACGCAGTCCTAGGTTGCGTGATGCCAAGGTTGCAGAATTTGTCCACGCCGCCGATTGTAATAAACACATTACTGCGAACGAACCGGCCGCCGCACCACTGCTTGACAGATATAAAATGTTAATGCGTTCTGCCCAGGCGTGTTGCACAGACGGTATGGCGTATGCATTGAAACAGGCGGGGGCGTCTGACGGTTTGGTCTATAAATTCTTGTCTGACGATGCGAACTTCTATGGATTTGGTTCTCGTTGTCTGATGATGACCGACCACGATTTAGATACCCAATATCCAAACACGGCAACATCTGTGGTTGCGGCCGACGTTCGTAATGGCTGTCTGTGCCGTGGACGTCAGTGGTTCCAGGCAATGCTGGCACCATTCCAACAGGTTTATAATGCTGTGCCAGAATTCAAGGATGCACAATTTAACTATACTTACAAAGACGGCTTGAAACGTGAAATAACGGTATCGGTTAATAACGACGTCCAAAATGTATTAAAACAACTGGAACAGTGTCCATAAAAACCCAGGCGCCCCACGGGCGTCTTTTTTTGCGGATTTTACACCTGTTGCCGTTATGACCAGAATTTAATATATTTTAACTATGAAATTCTGTCGTATATCACTGTGTGTTTTGTTGGGGTCGCTTGTTGGTTGGGCTGATTGCCGTGCGGCGGGCTATCAGGTTGGTGTTGGTGTGTCCGTGACCAGTGGGCTAAATGTAATTGCGGGCTATCATAATCCAGATAGCGCAAAAAAATGGTTGCAACATTTTGGTGTTCGACTTGATATGGCAAATACAGACGCATTAAAATCAGCAATCGATTCGTTAATCGAATCGTATATGGACGACGGTGTCGATGTTGGCGACGGTGTAAAGATAGACGATGGTAAATTAGATGCCTGGCATACAGGTGTATTACTTGATTATTATCCCTTTGAACGTGGCTGGCGGATAAGTGGGGGTTATGTTTGGGGGAATCTTGAACTTGATTCGTCGATTTTTGGCGAAATAGAACGTGCGCCATCCCAACGTTTTTACTTTTATATTGCTGGCGACCACTATTACTACAACGGCAATACCTTTAACGGCGGTGCGGAAATAGACTGGAACTATCACGGCCCATACCTTGGGACTGGATTTGACCTGGGGATTTTTTGTGGTTTTTCAGTTTTTATGGATGTTGGTGTTGTCTTTTCTGCACATCCGGCACGACTAAGGCTTATGATACCCCAGGAACAATTATATATATATAATAAAGAAACAGCGGCCTGGGCGCCTGTCACAATTCCACAATTAGACAATGATATTGCCCGGGCCCAGCAGGATGCGAATCGTGATTTGGACAAATTAAAGGTCTTTCCAATGCTAAAACTAGGCTTTGCATACCGATTCTGAACTAAAAAGGGCGGTTTTATATATAAAAATGACGATTCGGCGGCCAATCCGAATCATAAAAAAGAATAAAAATACCCCTAATCCGAATCATTTTTTAGGGGGCGTAAATAAAAAAGTGAAAAAAAATTTTCAAGAAAAATGGCGGATTTCTGGCGCTTTTTCCTAAAAGAGAAAACTTTTTAAAATTATTTTCGAAATTCCGCTTGACTTTTTCAGACTTTGAGCGCATACTAAGCGGGCTTTCAAGTTGAGACAACAAAACAAAAAGAAACTCAACCCCTGAAATTCTGCGGTTTACGGAACGAACGATAGAAATCAGGTTCCTGTAGAACACGCAAACATTGTGAATAAAAGCAGCTCATCAAAATTCAAGAAGGGATGTGCAGACAGTTGAATTTGGAAATATCCAAACTTTGACTAAGTCAAATGTGCATATCCTAGACAGGTAGTAGGTTTACATATTAAACCTCGTTAAAAACTTGTCTTGCGAATTATATATATGTAAAGACGAACTGATTATTAAATAGTCAGCTTTTGTTTAT
>JAFURS010000033.1 GCA_017471805.1 Alphaproteobacteria bacterium | reverse complement strand
CAGGATTTTTCGGTTCGTTATCCCTTGATAAATGGTCAGGGTAATTTTGGAAATATCGACGGCGACCCCCAGGCTGCATATCGATACACAGAATCCAAAATGACCGAAGCGGCAATGTTAATTATGGACGGTCTGGACGAAGACAGTGTCGATATGATGCCGAATTTTGACGGCACCACGGTTGAACCTGTTGTAATGCCTGGGGCGTTTCCGAATTTGCTGGCCAACGGTGGTATGGGGATTGCGGTTGGTATGGCGACAAATATTCCAACCCACAACGTGGCCGAGGTTTGCGATGCCTTGAATCTGGTCGTTGATAGACCCGATGCAACGACGGCGCAAATTATGAAAAAGATGGTTGGTCCTGATTTTCCAACCGGTGGCATTTTAATCGACAGTTTTGACACCATCGTCAAAAATTACGAAGCAGGCAAGGGCGCATTTCGTATTCGGGCCCGTTGGGACATTGAAAATCTGGAACGTGGCGGCTGGCAGGTTGTCATAACTGAAATTCCGTATGGGATTATAAAATCTAAACTTGTCGAACAGATTGGGACACTGATTGACGCCAAGAAATTACCACTGGTTGACGATATTGTTGATGAATCGACGACCGATGTCCGAATTGTGATTACCCCGAAAAGTCGTAATATACCTGCGGATAAAATGATGGCGCATCTGTTTGCGATGACAGATTTGGAATACCGCTTTAATATGAATTTCAACGTCATCGATTCCAAGGGTGCGCCCCGTGTAATGCCAATTGGCGATGTTTTGCGTGAATTTGTTGCGCATCAAAAGACTGTTTTATGTCGTCGCACAAAATGGCGGCTAAATAACATTGCCCGTCGTCTGGAAATTCTGGGTGGGTTGCTGGTTGTATATTTGAATCTGGATCGTGTGATTGAAATCATCCGCAACGAAGACGACGCCAAAGGTGTCTTGATGGCTGAATTTGAATTAACTGAAATTCAGGTCGAAGCAATCTTGAACACCCGCCTGCGTTCGTTGCGCAAACTAGAAGAAATGGAAATCAAGCGTGAAGATGCGGCCTTGCGTGCGGAACAGGAAAAGTTGCAATACTTATTGGATAATCCTGACGTTCAAAACGAACAATTAAAAATCTGGTTCAGCGATATTAAAAAGACCTATGATAAAAAGACCGCATTGGGCCGTCGTCGCACCACCTGGGCGGAACAAACCGAAGAAATTGTTGTGAACGCCGATGAATTTATCGAAAAAGAACCATTGACCATAATTATATCAACAATGGGGTGGATACGTGCGGCCAAGGGGCATTTGGATTTAAGTTCGCTGGAATTAAAATTCAAAGAAGGTGACGAATTACAAACGGCTTTCCACGCCCAATCAACTGACAAGATAAATCTGTTCACGTCAACTGGAAAAATGTTCACATTATCTGCGAACGAATTACCATCGGCCCGTGGATTTGGTGAATCTGTGCGTTTGATGGCGGACATTGGTGCTGACGAAGACATTGTTCATTCATTTGTTTTGGACACATCGGCCCGTTATCTGTTGGTTTCACGACACGGGAACGGTTTTGTGATTTCAGGCGACAATTGTATTGCCCAGACAAAAAATGGCAAACAGGTTATGAACACAGAACCCAAGAATCCTGCCCATATGTGTATTCGTGTTTCTGGCGACAGTGTTGCGATGTCTGGTTCAAATGACAAATTGCTGATTTTTGCGACGTCTGAAATCCCCCAGATGTCCCGTGGCAAGGGTGTGATTTTACAGAAATATAATGCGGAACGCACATTTGTATTGGATGTGATGTTCTTTGATGCGGCGGACGGGTTTGGTTGGACGACTGGTCGTGGCACGACGAAACTGGACGATTGGGCGCCGTGGCGTGGCAAGCGTGCATCCCAGGGGCGCACGGTTCCGGTTGGATTTCCCCGCAGTGGAAAATTTGGCAAATAAAAATTCCCCCGAAATGGGGGAATTTATTTTGGTGCGGGTAAGGAGACTCGAACTCCTATGGGTTGCCCCGCTGGAACCTAAATCCAGTGCGTCTACCAATTTCGCCATACCCGCAAAGACGACTAAAAAATGATAGTTTTTATATTCTATGATAATTTTTACTTGATTTCCAGTAAAATTTAACCTAAAATCGGTCGCATAATAATATAAAGGCGAATAAAATGGCATCTAAAAAAGGTAGCAAAGAAGTAGTTCAGTTAAAAAATGCAGAAACTGGGGTCTTCTATATCACAACAAAAAATACTAAGTCTGAAAATACTCAGGGCAAAATGAAATTCCGCAAGTATGACAAGAAACTGCGCAAGCACGTTATTTTCACAGAAGCGAAAATGCCTCACTAATATTTTCGAACTTAAAGGATAAAAAAAGTCCCCCGATTGGGGGATTTTTAACAATAAAAAAGGTATAAAACAAAAAAATAAATAAAAAGCAAAAAAGTCTAAAAAAAGACTTGCATTTATTCCGACAACAGTATATTATATACAACGCCTTAGGGGTTGTAGCTCAGCTGGTTAGAGCGTCTGCCTGT
>JAFURS010000032.1 GCA_017471805.1 Alphaproteobacteria bacterium | reverse complement strand
TCCCTATGGTTTTAATTTATATTGAAAAACGGACGCAGAAAAGTGCGCCCGTCCGATATTCCGATGGTCGCACTCTTTCTAATTAAAACGTTTCAACAAGCATTTCATTTATAATGCACCCTTGTATTTTATGTTATAAAACCGCCTTACGGCGGTTTTGAATCCTTGGTGCGAGCAAAGGGGCTCGAACCCTCGACCTCAACCTTGGCAAGGTTGCGCTCTAGCCAACTGAGCTACGCTCGCATTGTGTGGTATATAGTGACATATATTTTTATGCTTTGCAAGTGTTTTTTATAAAAAAATTAAAAGCCCCTTTTTCTGGGGCTTTTATACTAAAACCACGTCCAGGGTTGCAAGACTTTTAACAACCCCAGCGCAGTGCGTTTGTCGGCATAGGTATGACCACAACGTGGACAAACATTAAATGGCTTTAATATCATTTTTGCCTTTTTAAAGAACAACGACCAGATATAAAGCCCCAGCCCCCATACCGCAAATACCAATCCCCAGGCAACATAACCAAAATATGTATCCACTGTATTTGTGATAACGGTTATGGTGGTCACGTCTGATTTTGATAAATCATCGTATATCTTGGTTGCAACCGGCCACGATGATGGACGCCACGGATAAACGTGGTCAATACCATAGTTGGTTAATAATGTCGTCCCAAGTCCACCAGACTGCTTATCCAGCGCAGTTTTTATTGCAGAATCCAGCATCTTGTCAACCTCGGTCTGGGCAACACGTGTCAAATCTTTCTTAATCTTGTCCAGTTGCTGATTGACCTTGGCCGCAGTATCATCAACCTGGGCAATTGCTGTGTTTGCCGTGTCAATTGCTGAATCAGCCTTGTCCAGTCCCTTGTCCACTTCGGCAACCGCCTTGTCCACACCGTCGGTTTTGAATCCTAATTTATTTGCAAAACCCGTCAGGGCCTTGACCTTGGATGTCTTTTCA
This sequence comes from Alphaproteobacteria bacterium, assembly GCA_017471805.1. Classification (GTDB taxonomy): domain Bacteria; phylum Pseudomonadota; class Alphaproteobacteria; order Rs-D84; family Rs-D84; genus Enterousia. The sequence goes on along the minus strand of JAFURS010000032.1, from coordinate 31,003 downwards.
CGGGCATCATCGGTGGCGGCAGTGGCCTTGTCCGTTGTTTCTTTGGCCTTGGCAGTGGTATCGGTCACCTTGTCCACGCCCCGCTCTACCAACTTTACGCCGTCAATCGCAACCGCAATTGGCTTTTCCAGATTTATAGAATCAGCAACGCCGTCCAACAGGGCTTCGTATTGTTTTACAATGCCCTTTTGCAAATCAAAGAACATAGACACAACAATAGATTTCTTAATCGGCTGGGAATATGTGTTTTTTACGTGCAAAGGAAACCACGCAAGCAACGCAAGCCATATAATAGTCACAATTGTAATTACACGCTTGGTCCAGGTAATAACAGACTGCTTCTTGGCAACGGTTTTGACACCGCCCATATCGATTACTTCGACTTCTTTCTTTTTGCGTGGCATAATTCCCCCTTTTTGAGTCTAGGACCTGTATCTGTATCGGCGAATATGGTCCTTGTTTTATTTACATTCTAGTATGTTATTCTGATTTATTGCAATATGTTTCTGTAAATTCACGCTTAAATTCAGAAAAACGCCCCTGCTCTATGGACGTGCGGATGTCACGCATCAAATCCTGATAAAACCACAAGTTATGCTGGGTCAGCAATGTCGCCCCCAGAATTTCATTGCACTTAATCAGATGATGAATATAGGCACGTGAACGCTGACACGCAGGACAACCACATTTGTCGTCCAGTGGACGTGGGTCATCACGGAATTTGGCATTGCGCATATTCATCGTGCCGTGACGGGTAAATGCCTGGGCGGTGCGACCGGCACGGGTCGGCATAACACAGTCAAACATATCAACACCACGTTCAACCGCCCCAAGAATATCCAGCGGTGTGCCAACACCCATTAAATAACGTGGTTTGTCCGTTGGCAATAATGGCGTTGTGGTTGAAATCATATCAAACATAACAGATTGTGGTTCGCCCACCGCCAGGCCACCAATCGCATAACCGTCAAAACCAATCGCCGTCAAGGCACGTGCCGATTTTTCACGCAGATCGGGAAAATCGGCCCCTTGGACAATTCCAAATATACCGTATCCAGGGCGGTCAACAAAGGCATCTTTGCTGCGCTGCGCCCAGCGGGTGACCATATCTACGTTCTTTTCAACACGACGTCTGTCGGCTGGCAATTTTAGACATTCGTCCAAAACCATTGTGATATTTGAATCCAGTTGATGTTGGATATGAACAGAATCTTCGGGACGCAAAAAATGCTTTTTCCCGCCATCAAAGTGCGATGTGAATTGAACACCTTCTTCGCTCATCTTCGTCAATGTGGACAGGGACATAACCTGAAATCCGCCACTGTCGGTCAAAATCGGTCCGTTCCAACCACCAAATTTATGCAATCCACCCATTTGTTCAACCAAATCACCCCCAGGGCGCATCATTAAATGGTATGTGTTGCCCAATATGACCTGTGTGCCGGTATCACGAACCTGGTCCATTGTCAGGGCCTTGACCGTGGCAGCAGTGCCGACCGCCATAAAAGCCGGGGTTTGAAATGTGCCGTGCGCCGTTTCGACAGAACCACGGCGGGCATTGCCATCAGTTGCAATCAAATTGAATTTTAATGACATTTATATTTTCCTTATTTTACCTTGTCCAAACCATTGGTGCGGCGAAATTCTGCGATAATTTTTTGAAAGTAATTGTGGCGACATTCCTGCATCTGGGCCAGATTTTGACGCATTTTAACAACCTGACGACCAAGCGCAAAGGTCAATTCTTGCAATTTTTCTTGGGACAGGTCGGGATTTGATAATTCAATCTCTAACATTTCTACGTTTGACAACAGCAAGGCGTATTCTTGTTCCAGTCGCTTGTATTTACGGTCCTTGATACGCAGAATTGAACCGTTGCCCTTGATAAACTTGTTCACGGCATTTCGGACATCTTTGGATTTTACCAACATTGTGCCATACTTTAATGCGGCACGTTTGCCAGCACGTGTTCCAAGAAATCGCTTGAAAACACGTGGTTTTGCCAATGCACGGGCCGCCGTCGGCAATGCACGAATAATTACAACTGGTATAGCCATTATTTCCCCCCTGAAATTTGTTTGTTAAATGCGTTGTCCCATATTGCCTTTAAATCATATTCAAAATCGGCCCCCTGGGTAATTATGGACATTGGTCCACTGAAATATCCACGACTGTTTTCAACAACATCAGAAACCGTTATGTTATTAAATTGCTGCAGGGTCCAGGCAAAATCATAAATACGCCCAAAATCACGATAAAACGATATTAACTTGTCACAGCGACGTGTGGCAGATTCCAACCAATCGGCATCGCCCAGGGCGTCTTTGCGATTATACCTATCAAGGTCGTCTGATGTTATCTTGGGGTCAGAATATATTGCCGATGCGTTTGTTGCAACCAATTCAACAACACGGGGCAAATTCTGAGCGGACGTCTGGGTCGAAAAGCCGTTCCACAGATGCTGTAAATTTCCAACCGCAAGACCACTGAAACCATAAACCAGTCCATTATCTTGGCGCAGAACATTACTTAATTCCTTTATCATAAAACGTTCAAAACGACCAACGCAAATGGCACGATAATAATTTTCATATGTCGCCGGCCAAATATCTGGGAATAAAATGCGCAATCTGACATTTTCTTTGTCTGGTTTTGAATTATGCGCAACAGTTGGCGTGTATGGAATAAACGTATTCTGGGGGATATCGTGGGTGGGCAAAAATGAAAAAGACTTTTCCAGACAATCCAGGATTTCATTGGCATCTGATATTTTCCCAGATATGCCAATTATGCAATTTTTTGCCGACAGGCGACGTGACACAAAGTCCAGCATCTGGTCACGGGTAAAGGACCCGATTGTTTCCAATGTCCCCAGATTCAAAGTCGAAAATGTGCGGCCACCAAATAATGTTTCAGACATAAAATCATCAAACTGACGCCCAGGATTGTCCAAGGCACGCCGCAATTCATCGCAAATCACACGGCGTTCTATTTCTATCTTATCAGGGTCAAACAATGAATTTTGCAATTGGTCGCCAATGAAATCTATCATCACAGATATGTTTTGCGCAACAATACGACCATAAAATGACAATGTCCCACGACCGGTCGATGCATTAAATGCACCACCGTGATAATCCAGATACTCGTCACGTGATTTTTTAGTCGGAAATCGTGGGGTCCCCTTGCACAGCATATGTTCACAAAAATGAGTCAAGCCATATTCACTTGGATTTTCATCTTGCGAGCCAGTCGCAAAAGAAACCTTAATCGACGTCGTCGCTAAATCCATTGGGTCCAGTATAACCGTGACACCATTTGATAATTTATGCAGTGTAGGATTATATTTCATCTAAGCTTCCTTTCTAAATAACAAACAACAATCGCCATAACTAAAAAAACGATATTTTTCAGCCACTGCGTGCGAATATGCCGCCTGCATTTCAGGCAAGCCACTAAATGCCGACACCAACATAAATAACGTTGATTTTGGTAAATGAAAATTAGTCAACAACACATCAACTGCACCGAATTTATATCCAGGCGTGATGAAAATATCAGTAGTCTGACAAAATGGCGCAACACGACGATATTTTGCGTGGTCACGGTTGTGCATTGCCGCACTTTCCAGCAAACGCAGGGACGTAGTTCCAACTGCAATCACACGTTTTGCACCGTTTATTATTTCAGCCTGGGCATCTGTTATGCACCCCCATTCACTGTGCATTTTGTGTTCAGATAAATTATCTGTCTTTACAGGCATCCAGGTCCCCGCCCCGACGTGCAATGTAATATTTACAATCTGGGCGCCACGGGCGCAGATTTCGTTCAGCAATTCGGGTGTAAAGTGCAACCCTGCCGTCGGTGCCGCCATCGACCCCAGGGGTGATGAATAAACGGTCTGATAACGTTCACGGTCGTCCAATTGTTCTTCACGTTTCATATATGGGGGCAACGGCATCTTGCCCACACGGTCCAAAACAGCAAATACATCATCACATAAGAATTTTATTTTCAGACCACTGTCGGTATCTTGGGCAATAATTTCGATTTGGGTCCCATCATCCAGTGTCAGTTTTTGACCAGGGGCTAGTTTTGTGAATTTCTTGCACAGCCCCCACCAACAACCGTCATCAGTGGCGGTATGCAATGTGATTTCATATTTGTTGTCCGCCATAAATCGTGCCGGAATTACACGTGAATTATTAAAAACAACAACGTCACCAGGACACAAATAATCTAGGAAATCACGAATATGCCGGTCACTGATATTGACCACCCCGCCCGTTGGGGAACACGGGGACACAACCAGCATACGGGATGCGTCACGCTGGGGCAATGGATGCGACGCAATTAAATCAGATGGTAATTCAAAATCAAAATCAGATGTAGTTAACATTTTTTTATTTCTTGAACTCTAACCCCTGGTCGGTGTAGTTTTCTGCCTTGTCCTGCCAGTCGGGTTCAACACGAACAAACAGGTGCAAACGGGCATTCACACCCCACTGGTCCTGAATATCCAGACGGGCCGCCGTGCCAATCTGTTTTAACTGGGCGCCACCACGTCCAACAACAATCTTTTTATGCCCGTCATTACGAACAGCAATTTTTTGATATATGTCCAAAACACCATCGTCCGCAACGTCAACACGTTCGGTGACGACATTTATGTGGTATGGCAATTCTTGATGGATATAACGATAAATCTTTTCACGGGTCAATTCCGCTAAATACAATTCATCTGGCACGTCTGGGGCATCGGTCGGATCAAATAAGTATGGAGATTCAGGCATAACGTCCGCCAAAGCAGTCAGCATTTTTTCAATACCATCGTTCTTTAACGCAGAAACCATAAAGATTTCACGCCAAGGTGCCATTTGATTCAATTCTGAAACCATTGGTAATAATTCCAGTTTTGGTATTGCGTCAACCTTGTTCAAGGCAACAAAAATGTTTGGACGGTCGGCAATCTTTTGCGCCAATGTTCGATTTGTTTCGGTTATGCCCTTTTGCGCATCAACCAGTAACAGCACCGCATCCGCATCGCTGATTGCGTCCATCGCCGCCGATACCATCGCACGGTCCAGGCGACGAGAAGGCTTGAAAACACCAGGTGTGTCAACAAATATCAACTGGCGTGGGCCAACCATTTTTACCGCACGCAGACGGGTTCGTGTGGTTTGAACCTTGTGCGAAACAATGGACACCTTGCGTCCCATAATTTGATTTAATAATGTGCTTTTGCCCGCATTCGTCGGGCCAATAATGGCAATAAAGCCGGAATATGTTTTTTCTGTCATAGTAAAAACCATAGCACACCAATTTCAAAAGTGAATAAAAATCTTGCAAATATGCCTATTTATTGCTAAAAAAAGACTTGTGGGCGGGGTAAAGTTAAAAAAGGATACGATATGCAACTGACAGGTCCCGAAATTCTGCGCCGTATGCAGGCTAATAATCCCGATATTATCATCGAACCATTTGATTTGCGCTGCCTGGGCAGCAACAGTTATGATTTACATCTGGCGGATACACTGCGGGTATATAAGCACACAATCCCAACAGGAATGAAACCGGCAATTAAATACAAAGGTGACCCGATTTTACACGATATGAGCGATTGGTTCGAAACCGATACGGCGTATACACTGTTTGAAAAAAACCCAGAAATTTATGATATTCGTAATCCACGATATTTAATCGACCCAACAAATCCAGAACACCACAAAACAATCGATATAAAAATTCCAGAAACTGGGCTGATTTTATCGCCTGTAATTGGATATCTGGGGGCAACCGTTGAATACACAGAAACACGCAACCTGTTCCCGTATATTGACGGAAAGTCTAGTGTTGGACGCAATTTCTTATTAAATCATCATACCGCAGGACGTGGGGATGATGGATTCTGTGGGGAATGGACGTTGGAAATCCGTGTTTTGTATCCAACAGTCGTCTATCCAAATATGCGTATCGGTCAGATTTATTATGAACGGTCTTCAGGCAACCGTATGCCATACGACAAAAACCCAGCCAGCCACTATAACGGTCAGCGTGGTCCGACAGCGGCGGCGGTTATTCCAATCGATAATTTCATCCAAAAAAAGCGATAGAAAAATGAACAACACACAAATGACAATTGAAGAACAATATTATTTGGCCATAAAAGACATATTTGCTGTGGTGCGCAGAATTTTGGGCGAAAAAATCAACACTATGCCAATTGCCAAAGAATATGTTAAAAACATACAAAAAATGGCAACGTTGTTTGAAGATATGGAACAAGGTTTGTCATTTAAGAATTCAGGTGGAATATTTATAAACGACATTGTTAATCAAATTGTTCGTATGACAAAGGACCCCAGGTATGCCTGTATGTTTGAAAAGAGTACTTTTTTCTTTACAATGTTGCAAACCCTGCACCAGGCAAGCCAACGGGCAAATATTGACAGATGTGTCCGCAATAGATTTACAGGAATAAACGAACCACGACCCAGCAGTGTTATTTTTCAGTTAAAACAACAACTGGCACCGGTTTATTCGATTCAAAAGGTTAAATAAAAATCCCCCAAACGGGGGATTTTTTATTAAATACTGTCGGCATTTACCCAACGGCCGTTTTTCAACAACCCTGGGGCCATACCTTCGTTGCTGCGCAGTGCGTCAATTACACCACGGGCCTGGGTTGCATCCAGGTTAATAATGCGAACCTTGAACATATCGCCTTCGTTAACAACGACGGCATCGCCGTATGTCTTCATATGTTGCGCCAATGAATCTGCGCTGTCCTGGGCATAAAATGCGGCAACCTGGACACTGTAATCGCCAGAAACCGGGGCGGCAACAGGCTGGACCGTTTCAACAGGTTGTGCAACAGGTGCAGGTTCGACAACCGCAGCAGGTTGTGCCACTTGCACAGGTTGTGCGACAGGTGTTGGTTCGGCAACAACGACAGGTGCAGTTGCGCCCAATGTTGCAGTTTTAACAGCAATTGTTTCGTCGCCCAGAACCTGAATCTGGACCTTGCCCTGGCCGTTCAAGCCGATTTTCTGGGCCGCAGCAGGCGACAAATCCATCAAACGGGTATTTACAAATGGACCACGGTTATTTACACGAACCACAACAGATTGGCCGTTTTCCAGATTGGTCACACGGGCAATTGTTGGCAATGGCAGGGTTTTGCTGGTTGCGACCATTTGATTCACATCAAAGATTTCGCCATTGCTGGTCTTGGTGCCATTTAATTCAGTTGGAATAATACCAGCAACGCCAGTCTGGTTATATGTCAAATCTTCGACAGGGATATATTGAACTTCGTCAACTTTATATGCTGTGCCGATATAGTATTTGGGACCCGCAGCCAATAAATAGGCGTCGTTCAAACTTTGTGTTTGGCCAGTTGTGACCAACTGTTCTTCGCCAAATCCGTCGGCATAATTTGTGTTGTTTCCAGTTGTGCTAAGGTCGGCACACCCCGCTAATATCGCAGTCAAAGCCGCCAAGGATACAATTTTTTTCATATTTTAGGACTCCTTACATTCTTCTTATGTTTCTTATTTTATCATAAAAGAAGCCCAGTTTCAAATGTATTTTAGGTAATTATATTCGGCGGTCTATCAAATACGCAACCGGCAGATATAAAACGCCATACCCGGCAATAGTGGCCCCCAAAACCCAAATACTGGTTATTGGAATCTGGGACATAATCAGCCCAAGTATTGCCGCCCATAATCCAAATGCAATAATCGAACGAACAGTGCGGGTGTCGTGACTGACCAACTGACAGTTGCGACACGCACGCCCCAACAAATAGTTCTTTACATAACCACTGACCACAACCCCAATCGGTATCGCCAGATAACCAACAAATGGAAATAATGCTAAATACAATATAGACGCAACCCCAAGGGATTTTATACTGGTGCGAACCGGTGTTTTTACGTCCTGGGACGCATAAAGGGTTTTGCTGTAAATCTGACTGACCAACATTGCAGGCAAAACAAATGCCTGAATCTGAATCGCCAGGGCAACCGCACGTGTTGACTGGGCCGTCCAGGCACCGTATTCAAACAGATAACGAATTATCGGTTGGGCCAATACAACCAGCCCCGCAACACACGGTAAAATCAACATCATTGAACGGCGCAACGATGAATTTTGCTGAATATAAACACTGCGACGATTACCATCAGACAACGCATTAGATATAGACGACATCAAAACAGTGCCGACCGCTAAACCAATCATTGCAAATGGCAACTGAACAATTCTGTCGGAATAGTATAACCACGACACTGCCCCGCTTTGAAAACTTGCCACCAGCGTGCCGATTATTATTGTTATCTGGTAAAAACCACTGCCAATAATACTGACACCAAAACGTTGGAACATACTTTTAATCCCGGGCGTCCAACGTGGCCGAATAAGATGCAGTCCAAAATGACGACGACGGATTCGCAACCATAAAACACAAAACTGAATCACGCCCGACAAAACAACCGTTCCGGCCATCAAGTATAAAATGTGTTCAGACCCAAAATACATCGCAATCAGCAATGCACAAATTAACATTATGTTTAATAAAACAGGCATAAAGGCCGCCAGTAAAAATCGTGAAAATGCGTTTAATATCGCTGATAAAAATGCCGCACCACACACAAACACTACATACACAAACATTATTCGTGATATTAAAACCGTCATTTCCATTTTGCCAGGGGTTGCATCAAACCCAGGTGCCAAAACCCATACAACCAGGGGCATAAAAATCTCGAATAAAATGACAATCCCAAGCAATACCACCATCAACCACGAAAAGACATTGCGGGCAAAACCGGGGTCTTTTTTAGAGTCGGCATACATAGGTATAAAGATTGCGGATAACGCACCTTCGCCCAGCAGATCACGGAATAAATTTGGCAACTTGAACGCCGCCAAGAATATATCTGAGAGGCGCCCTGCCCCAAGGACACGTGCAATCAGCATATCACGAACAAAGCCGAAAATACGACTGACCCCGGTCATTGCGCCGACGCCGAAAATATGTTTGCCTAGTTTCATAGTTTAGATTATACTGTGATACACAATAAAAAATCAAGACAGGAATATTCAGATGAAAAAACATATTTTATTGTTTGGGTTGTTGGCACTGATGACTGCGTGCGCAGGTGGCGATAATGAAATCGTTGCCGAAAAAAGCCTGAGCGAGATTTACGAAACGGCATACTCTGAATTTAATGACGAAAACTACGAAGAAGCCGCTATGGAATTTCTGAAAGCGGAAAATCAACACCCCGCCAGTCCGTGGGCGCCGGACGCCTTGATTATGGCGGCATATTCACACTATATGGACGATGATTTTGCCGGGGCAATTTTGGCGACCGACCGATTTATGCGCTTTCATCCAGGACACAAAGATGTTCCATACGTAATGTATTTACGGGGAATGTGCTATTACCGCCAGGTCAGTGATGTTCGTCGTGAACCAGGTATGTCGGCATATGCACTGCAACAATTTCAAAGCCTGGTTCAACGGTTTCCACGCAGCGAATATGCGAAAAATGCAGAAAATAAAATCATCATCTTGAAAAACTATATCGCCGGCAAAGTAATGTTCGCAGCACGAAATGATATGAAAAAAGAAAATTGGCCCAGTGCAATTAGTCGTCTGCAATCGGTCGTCACAGATGCCCAGGAAACAGTTATGACGCCAGAGGCATTATTTCGTCTGAGCGAGGCATATACCGCAATCGGACTGCCACAGCAGGCGAACGGCTATTCCGAGATGTTAAAATTGAATTTCCCAGACAATGAGTGGACCAAGAAACTAAAATAAAAAAACAGCCCCAAACGGGGCGTTTTTAATTATGAAAATACGGATTATTCTTCCGAAGCCAGTCGATTGTTGTATCCATACCGTGTCCGTGCACAACCATTGTTTCCCCAGGCAGGTTCATATTGTATATGTTTGCAATTGACTGAAACAACATTTTTTCATCGCCACCCGGCAAATCACATCGACCATACGATTCTTGGAATAACGTGTCGCCAATTAGCATAATTTTTTCATCTGGGAAATAATACGCCACCCCACCAGGTGTATGACCAGGCGTTTCGACGATATTCATTTTTACATCAGGCAAAACAACAGTGGGCGACAAATCCAGAGTCGTTGGCCGAATGTCCGACAAACTTATTTTTGGCAAACCAAAGTATTCCAGCAAACCATTCCCCCATCCAACCAGACGAAAATCGCCACTGTGCAGATACCAGGGGACATTATAGTGGCGTGCCAATGATGGGGCGGCAGAAATGTGGTCGGGATGACCGTGTGTCGCATAAATCGATTGTAATTTCAATTTACGTTCGTCTAATATGCGTATCCAATCTTCACTTCGCCCCCAGGGGTCAAAAATGACACAACTGTCCCCAACCGTTAATAACACCGATTGGGTATTTTCAGGGGGCATTCGAATTATTTCAAAATTAGGCTTTTTTAGATTTTGCATTTTTCCGGGTGGTTGTTTTCTTTGTTGCTGTTTTTTTGGCACTGGTTTTACCAAAAACAATTTCTTGGATTTCGGCACCGGTCAATGTTTCACGGTTCAGTAATTCAATCGCCAGTTTTTCAACCGTCTTTTTGTTCTTGGTCAACAGTTTTGTTGCCTGGGTGTGGGCGGCATCAAGCCAAGCCTTGATTTCAGAATCTACAATTTCGGCGGTTTTTTCCGACGCATTTTCCAATGCGCCACGTGTTCCAAATGTGCCAACCTGGTTGATTGCAGGCAGACCAACACGTTCGGACAAGCCCGCCGTTGTAATCGAATATCGGGCCAAGCGTGTCGCCATTGCAATATCACTTTCGGCACCTGTGGTTATTTTGTCGTGACCAAAAAATATCTCTTCGGCACTGCGACCCGCCAAAGCAATGGCAAGGTTGGCACGAACCTCGGCCAGGGTCATAGAAACCTTGTCGTCAATCGGCAAATGTTGAACCATACCCAAGGCACGTCCACGGGGGATTATGGTCGCCTTGTGTATTGGGTCGGCAACGTCTTGGAACATCAGACTGACAAAGGCGTGGCCAGCTTCGTGATAGGCGGTTAATTTAATATCTTCGGGGCGCATTTTGCGAACCTTGCGGGGACCCATAATAATCTTGTCACGGGCTTCTTCGATGTCGTCAGGCGTGATTTCATCACGACCATTACGAACAGCGTGCAAGGCGGCTTCGTTCAACAGGTTTTCCAAATCTGCGCCCGAAAAACCAGTTGTGCCACGGGCAATGTCTTGCAAATTTACAGATGCGTTCATCTTGACACGTTTGGCATACAAATCCAAGATTTCACGACGCCCAGACATATCCGGCAATTCAATATAAACCTGGCGATCAAAGCGACCAGGACGCAATAATGCCGCATCCAACATATCCGCACGATTGGTGGCACCAATAACAATAATTCCTGTATCGTTCGCAAAACCGTCCATTTCAATCAGCAGTTGATTTAATGTTTGCTCTCGATCTTGGTCATTATAAGAGTGAGCTGAACGCTTTTGACCAATGGCGTCGATTTCGTCGATAAACAAAATACACGGCGCATTGCGTTTTGCCATTTCAAATATTTCTTTGATTTTCGCCACCCCAAGACCAACAATTATGCCCGAAAAATCAGAACCTGATGCGGCAAAAAATGGAACGTTGGCTTCGCCGGCAATGGCACGGGCAAGCAGGGTTTTACCAGTTCCCGGTTGACCCGACAACAAGACACCACGTGGCACACGGGCGCCCAATGATTTATATTTATCCTTGTTTTTCAGAAAATCAACGATTTCGGACAGTTCTTGTTTTTCAGATTCTATGCCGGCAACGTCTGCAAATGTTGTCTTGGGCTTGCCTGTGGCAATTTTGGTAGGGTTTTGTCCAACCAAAGAACGACTGATGCCACCGGCCGCACCACCACGACGCAAACCACGGAAAATCCAAAATATAAACAATAATGTCAAGACCAATGGCGCAAAGGTCGCAACGCTTTCAAACCACGATTTAGATGTGTCAATCGTGATTGCAGTGCCATTTTCAGATAAACGTGCCAACATTTCAGGGTCGTATGTGATTGTGGCACGATACTTGGTGCCATCGGCCAGGACACCCGTGGCTTCATTACCATTGACAATCATTGTCTTGATTTCAGGCGCACGACGCAAAACGTCCGAGAACGACAATTCAATTGGTCTGGAAACAACACTGGAATTTCCAACCGTTGGTAAAACACCGCCAGAACCAAGGCCACCAAATAAAAACATACGCAACGCCAGGGCAACAAACAATGCCCCGAATATCATCATAAACCAAGATGCACCATCACGCTTTTTATTGGAATTATAATTTCTTTGCTTGCTGTTTTTGAAGTCTTTTAATTTTTTCATTTTTCTTCCTGATACTTGTTTTTGCGCCTTCGGGAACAATCAAAATCTGGGCCTTGTGTCGCCGAATCGTGCAATGTCCCAACGTAAATTTACAGTCGTCGTGCAATTTACTTAGTGCAAAATTCAACGAATTCAAGCGTGGTTGATAATCATCCCCCCCGACAATCTGAATCAACATTCCAAGGAACTTTAAACCAATATGGGGCGGCACGTCAAATAGAAAAGAATCAGAAAATAATGCATAACCGTCATATAAAACACTGCGCACACGGGATTCAATATCCATATCCAATGCATCACGGGCACGTGATAAATTCTGGATTGCCAACAAGATGCGTTCGTCGCTTATTCCCAATTTATCAAACAGTAAATGACGATTCTGGCGGATTTTAACACGGGTATATTTATCATCAAAATTCATTTCATCAGAAAAGTATTTAATCGAATTTTTATGACAATAATCAACCAGTTCAGAACGAAATACACCCAACAGCGGACGGACAATCAAAATGCCATCACGATAACTTTCAGGGCGCATCGCCGACAAGCCCACAACCCCACTGCCACGGGCCAGATTCATTAAAAAGGTTTCAATCTGATCGTCGGCCTGATGCGCAACCATCAAAACAGGCACAGAATTTTCACGACACCAATCGGTCATAAATTTATATCGGGCGGTGCGGGCGGCCGCTTCTAGGCCGGTGGCGGGTTTGTCCGACACCCAGTCAAAACATACAAAATCAACCCCAAGATTGCGACACAGGGCGGATACATATGCGGCCTCGGTATCCGCAGATGGGCGCAGATGATGATTGACGTGCAGTGCGGTAATCTTTAAACCCAGCGACGCAAGCCAATGCAACAGGCACACAGAATCAACACCACCACTGACCGCAACCGCAATGGGCTGGGCCGAATATTTGCGAACAAAATCCAAAAACTTTTCGTTCATTGTCTTGGTATTTTATGCTATAATTTACAAAAATAAAGGAAAAAGAAAATGACAGGAAATTTGAAGTCTATTGCCGTATATTGCGGACACCAAATGGGAAAAGACCCACAATTTAAGCGTGACGCAATGGCAGTTGGACGAATGCTGGGGAAAAATGGAATCCGTATGGTGTTCGGCGGTGGGGATGTCGGACTGATGGGGACGGTTGCAACAGCGGCCTTGAAAAATGGTGGCAAGGTTATCGGTGTTTCAACAGACGATGTGATTGCAATGCAAGAACCAGCACACAAAGATATTTGTGTTCAGGTGGTGGGTGGCGTTAATGAACGAAAACAAATTATGTTTGATGAATCTGATGCGTTTATCATTTTGCCAGGTGGTATCGGGACACTAAATGAACTGACCGATATTTTGACAATGCAACAAATTGGAGAAACAAATAAACCACTGTTCTTTTTGAATACAAACGGATTCTGGAATCAGTTAACACGCCTGATTAAACATATGCAAAAGAACGGTTTTGTTGTCAAAACAGACAACTACAACATATTCCATGCGGAAACAGTGGCGGAATTAAAAAAGCAAATATTAAAGTATTAAAATTCAAAAACCTTGGTGCGGGATGTGGCACCGTGAACAAGTTTTATGCTGGTCTTGGGAACATTGTAATGTTCGGCCAGCATTTTTATTACGTCATTCGTTGCCTTGCCATCGGTTGGGGCCGTTGTTGTATGCACACGGACAGTGCCATCGGGTTGAACATCAACCCGATTTAGTTTGGCACGTGGAATAACACGGACATTTATTCGTGGCATTGCTTGATTTCCGAAATTAAATCGTTAAAGGCGCTGGTGCGTGGACCCGCAACCAAGTGCAAATGAAAATGAAATACAGACTGCTTTACAAATGGCGCATCAGCACCAGCATTGGCCAGACAATTAAATTCGCAATCTATGCCCAGTTTGTTCGCTGTTTTTGAAAAGCATTCCCAAAAGGCGGCCTGTTCGGTGGCTGAGGCATTTTGCGCAAAATCCAAAATATTTTGGTATGGACCCTTGGGGATAACCAAAACGTGGGTTTCAAACATTGGGTTTATATCATAAAAAGACATTGCATAGTCGTTTTCATAAACCTTGTTTGTGGGTATTTCGCCACGAACCATTTTCGCAAATACATTGTTTTCGTCGTATTTCATTTCATTCCCCTTGTTTTTCGTTTTCAGCATATTAAAATACGGACTTGAAATCAACAAATTTCAGACTATATCTGTCTTACAGGTTTACAAAGGAGTTTATTATTATGTTCAAACCACTGCATAATTATGTTCTGTTGGAAAGAATCGAAGAAGAAAATATAACCGCCGGCGGAATTATTATCCCAGATAACGCAAAAGAAAAACCATCACGGGGACGTGTCATCGCCGTTGGGACGGGTGTTTATGATGGGGACAACTTAATTCCAATGACGGTCAAGGAAAATGATGTTGTGTTATTCGCAAAATGGGCCGCATCCGCAAATGAAATTAAGTTGGACGGCAAAGACTTTGTCCTGATTAAAGAAACAGATATTTTGGGAATTATTGAATAAACAAAGGATTGCAATATGGCAAAAGAAATTATTTTTAATACTGATAAAATGGCGGCTGGGGTCGATAAACTGGCCGATGCAGTCAAGATTACTATGGGACCAAAGGGACGCACAGTCGTTATCGAAAAATCATATGGCGCACCCGTCGCAACCAAAGACGGCGTGACAGTCGCCAAGGCCGTGTCTTTGAAAGATCCAACGGAAAATATCGGCGCACGTATGGTTCAAGAAGTTGCAAAAAAAGCAGGCGACGATGCAGGCGACGGAACAACAACCGCAACGGTGCTGGCACAAAAGTTAATTCGTGAAGGACGTCGTGTCATTGCCGCAGGTATGAATCCAATGGATGTTAAGCGTGGTATTGACCTGGCGACGGATGCAGTTATAAACGATATCGAAAAACACGCACGTCCTGTCAAAGACAGCGCAGAAATTGCCCAGGTGGCAACTATATCTGCGAACAGCGACCGTGATATTGGTGAAAAAATTGCAAGCGCAATGGAACGTGTTGGCAAAGAAGGGGTTATCACCGTCGAAGAAGCCAAAGGACTAGATACCGAAATTGACGTCGTCGAAGGTATGCAATTTGACCAAGGGTTTATGTCGCCCTATTTCGTGACAAACAGCGAAAAAATGTTGGCGGAACTGGATGGCGCACAAATTTTGGTATCTGAAAAGAAAATCACAGGTTTGCAGGCATTGTTGCCTATTCTGGAACCGATTGCACAATCTGGGAAACCACTGTTAATCATTGCCGAAGATGTTGAATCAGAAGCGTTGGCAACGTTGGTGTTAAATCGTCTGCGTGGTGGATTAAAAGTTTGTGCAGTAAAGGCACCAGGATTTGGCGACCGACGCAAGGAAATGCTGAAAGATATTGCAATCGTGACCGGTGCAACAGTTATATCTGATGATATGGGTATGACATTTGAAAATATCACACCGGCCGTATTGGGAAGCGCAAAAAAGGTTGTAGTTTCCAAAGATTCAACACTGTTGGCACACGGCGGTGGCAACAAAGACGCAATAGCCGCACGGGCTGATGAAATCCGGGTGTCTATTGCCGCATCAACAAGCGAATATGACCGTGAAAAACTGTCTGAAAGATTGGCAAAATTGGTTGGTGGGGTCGCCGTTATCAAGGTTGGCGGTATGACCGAAGTCGAAGTAAAAGAAAAGAAAGATCGTGTTGATGACGCCCTGGCGGCGACACGTGCCGCCGTCGAAGATGGCATTGTCGCAGGTGGTGGTATCGCACTGGTTCGTGCCGTTGCCGCATTGGCAGATTTACGTGGCGCAAATGCCGACCAAGACGTCGGAATCGACATTGTTCGTCGTGCAATTGTTGCACCCTGTGCGCAAATCGCAGAAAACGCAGGCGTGTCTGGGGAAATCGTTGTCGGCAAAGTTATGGACGCAAACGAATACAATTTCGGATACAACGCACAGACAGGTCAATACGTCGATATGATGGACGCAGGTATTATTGACCCTGCCAAGGTGGTAAAAACAGCAATTCAGGCGGCTGCAAGCACGGCCGGTGTTATGCTGACCACGGGGGCAGTTATGACGGAAATCCCCGAAGAAAAATCAGCAACCCCACAAATGGGTGGTGGTATGCCAGGAATGATGTAATGAAATGCCCCCATTTCTGGGGGCGTTTTTTTTATCCAGGTTTTTTATTATTTAATTAAACTTTCATATAATTTTACTGTGTCCTTGGCCATCTTGCGGGCGGTATAACGTTCCTTGTATCGGCCATACGACAACATTCCCAGACGCATACGCAGTGAACCACTTTCAATTACACGGCACATCTGGTTTGCAAAGTCGTCAACGTCCAGTTTGCCATCGCCATCACTTTTGACAATCAAGGCCGCACGACCAAACATTTCAACCAAGCCCGCTGCATCGGTGCTGATGACGGGCAAGTTATAGGCCATAGCCTCAATCCCAGCAAAGGAACAAGCCTCGGAATAAGATGCGAACAAGGCACAATCTGCCATTTCATAGTATTTACCAATATCGTTTGGATTTTCTAATAACCCAACCTTGTTTATCGGCAGGTCGCCAATTTCTTCGAACACCTTGTCCTTGGGGTCAAAACCACCAATTACCATAACTTCTATCTTGTGCTTTTGCGCAACAGTGCGGATTGCCGGCAGGATACGTTCCATACCCTTGTGCTTGGCCCAGCCGTTGGCAAAAATAAAGCGGAAAACACCGTCGTTGGGTTTCTTGGTCGTGATTTTTGGAACCTCTATCCCGTTATAAATGACAGAGTGCGGACGGTTGTTCTTGACCCCTTTTAAAAATTCTGTCCCGTGATCACATACCAATATAACGTGATCCATATTAAAGAACGGATTATGCGGTGGAAAACGTCCCTGGTTGCCCATTGCACGATGGGGCAGACAATGCAGAACACCAACAATCTTTGAATAAAAACGGGAACGCAGCATATATGCCAGATTTTCATACCCCAGACAATTAGATTTTATAATCAAATTTTGCATCTGAGAAATCCGGTTGCCCGCAAATGCAATCACGGCATCAAATAAAATCTGGGCAGGATAACCAACAGGATGACGAACAGATATTTCATCGTCAGTCTGGGTAATGTGAATTTCATTATACTCAGGCGACCAATAAAATATTATACGAGTTGTCTTGATATGGTCGGGCATCTGGGTCGCCAAAACATCAAAATAGCGACCAATTCCAGTTTGAAAACGGGCGTCACGTCCGTCAATTTCAATTACATTTATTATCGGTTTTTTCATAACTTTATCCACCGTATTGTTATTTTGACCATTTGACAGTAGCAAATCCCTGCAAAAGTGTCAAGGTTCACAATACAGCAGATAATCTAAAAATGTGATTTTTTTCGTGTTTATCGTGTTTTTGCAGCGGATAATATGTCTTGTTGCGTGCGCAGGTTATTAAATGCCTTGGTCACACGGGAACGTCCCCAGTCGTCAGGGGATGCAGAACGTGCGCAAATAGTCGGTGTGTCGACACCAGGTGACATAAATCCAAATCCTGTGATATTCAATTTATTATCAAAATGCACATATGCAGGCAAATGTTCAACATTAACAAATTCCGGATTAAAATCAGGACTTAATCCCGATATTTTACGGGCCAATGATGGCGGACAACTGAACAAGGGGACCGTGTTGCAAGATGCACGACCCTTGATGTCCTTGAAATAATTGTTCGTATGCAATGGGGACGAATAACCGTAATGCTGATAGAACTTTTCTGCGTTTGGCAATGCAACAATATCTGTCCGGATTGCAAGTAGGGATGTGGCCTGCTCGGCATAGGCAAGCAAACTGCACCCCAGTCCCTGCTTTTGATATTCGGGCGCAACATAAAGATGACGAATAAATGAACTGTTCTTTTGACAATCGCCGTGAATACAGCCAATCATACGGTCGCCGTCATAGGCCGCAAATGCAAAGTTATGTTTTAACCGGGCCCAAGAGCGACGAAATTCAGTGTTGGCGGATGCAATCTCGTCCGGGGACATAATGTGATTACAGGTCGTGCGCATAGCATTTATACGCAGGTCTAAAAATTCGTCCCAGATGCCTGGGGTGGATTGGTTAAAAATAGGTATGATTTTTATTTCTTTCATACTTTTATATATAATACAAATTACAATATTGTCAATACTTAAAAGACAATTTCTTTTGTGGGGATTTTATTGTGGGTCGCATTTTCGATAAATATCGGTTTATTAGGGGCAATCCACCGCACAGACAGTTCATTTGGCACGACTTTATCGTGTCGGACAACGAAATGCGTCTGGAGAATTTGCGGCAATGTGTTCAAGTTTAACGAATGTGATAACGGCATATCGTCAAAATAATCGGTCCATTCGGCGTGATTCAAAACACCCGCAATGGTCACCCATTTTTTTACATTTAATTCAGGATTTCGTTGAATAATCAGCCCCGAAATCATCGCCCCACCCGAATAACCAATTAAAACAACGGGACGATTTTTCACGATATCTGTGATAAGATTTGACATTGCATCAAGTATTTTTTCAGAAAAGCGGCCGTCGGTCCAATCACACGTGGTGCAAGTCGGTGACTTTATAAACTGACACGGACGGGCAATATAGACAACGTTCGGACCAGAATCCATTGCCGCCAAATCACGCATAAATGTTCCCGCAGGTGTTGGATCAGCAGTTGGCATACCGTGGCCGTCAAAGGAATTACCGTCGCCCTCTAGATAAATATGCACGGGGGATGTGGTGTCGGAAAAACGCTGGTATGTCACAATCTGGTATTCGCCAGATGTAATCGGTGCATAGAAAAAGTCCGCCGGTGGCACCCAGCCCCCACACGAAGATAAAAGCAGTAAAAATAATGCAAAAAATCCCTTCATCAAATATCAAAATATTATCTGTTTCACGCTAAATTGTCAAAGAATAAAAGAATTTTACTATTTAAATTGACAAAATTAAAAAATATTTGACAAAAAGACTTGACAAACGTATTGACAAATACTATTTTTGTAATATCAAAAAACAATTCAAAGGGGTGACGGTATGTCAACAAACAAGAAAAAGATTCAAGATGCAACACAGCGTGTCAAAAGCGCCAAGGCAAAAAAGGCAAAGCGCAATGGGTTCTGGGGACGTGTGTGGAATATCATATGCTGGCCTTTTCGCAAGATTGCACAATTTTGCCGTTGGGTTTGGAATTGGCTGTGCAAAATAAATTTAATCGGACTGGTTAATTTGACATTGCTGGTGGCAATTATAGTGTTGTTCTCTATGCTTATCATAGATGTTGTTGGTTGCAACAAAAAGACCGTGGTTGTTATGGCAAAGCCTGTGCCGGTGACAGCGCAAGTCGAAGTGACGGATGAACCTGCACCAGAAAAGGTTGTTCAACGCACAGTCAAATTGCCAATTAAGCAAAACGCACAGGCAAACAAAAATAAAGTGACAGCAGTTAATGTTGTGCCTGTAAAAAAAGAAGAAGTCGCAATTGTAAAAAAACAGACAGCAACAAAAAATAACCAATTCTGGGGCGACGTCATCGTTGACAGTCGTGCCGCAGGCGCAATGATTCAAAACGGCGCACAAGTTAATGGTAATCTGTATTTGCAAAATATGCGCAAATATACATTGCCGTGTGACATCCGTATCAACGGGAACCTGTTCTTGCGTGATGTGAATATGTTGCAATTCTGTGGCGATTTTATCATCACAGGCAACATTTATGTCAGCCCACGGTCGTCATTTGGACCAATCCCAAAGACAGCACGACTGGGCGGATATGTGGTGCTGTAATCCATAATTACAGAAGTTTTCATGTTTCTCCTTTTGGACACTGCCGTGGTTTTGGGCAGTGTTTTTTTATTGCACAAACAGAAAAACGTTGCAATAATACATCTGTCCAAGCATAACAATGGGAGAGCGAAAATGTTAAACAGAATAGCAAACGTTTTATCAAAAAATTTGGGTTATACAGTCGTATTGGTGGCGGCAATTATCTTGTTCGCTGTGTTTTCAGACGGCTTGATTTCAGGGCTGATTACTGCGGTGTCGGCATTGCTGGGATACACCTGCATCGTTGCGTTGGTCAAAGAATATAAAAATGAACCAGCACCAAAAGCAGCACCGGCAAAAAAAGCACCAGTTAAAAAGACAGGCACAAAGAAACCTACAACTAAAAAGAAATAAATAATCCCCCAGTTCGGGGGTTTTTATTTATCAGTATGTGATAAAATATCGCCAGATTTGATGTATTCTGGGGCTGACTTTTTTAATTTCTTGCGTGCGGTGGTGGCGTATTTTTTTGCCTTTTTAATGTCCCCGTTCATCAAATAAAATTCGGCCAGCGCCCAATCGTGTCGCCCAATGTCACGGTCGCCATAGGCACGGGCCAAAACCCAATAGGACAAGGGTGCCGGTTCAGATAACAATGAACGCTTAACCAACTCAATGGCACGCATATTATCGCCAGGCTTGTCCCGTTCAGTTAAGACCAAGGCCAGCGCAGTTTCTATTTGGGGGGCATTGCCTGATAAAGCCAAAGACCGCTCATAGGCTGTCACAGCATCGTCATAGTGACCAAACTGGTATTCAATGTCGCCCAATAACTCGTAAAAATAGGGATTATTTGGTTGACGTGATACCAGTGTCAGAACACCCCGACGGGCGGCGTCCAGATTGCCGGCACGCTTGTTCGCAATGGCACGGGCATACAGCGCAGAATCAGATGTGTCCGAATATGGATATAATTCCAGAACGTGTGACGCAGAATCAAGATAGCCAACCAACTTGGCACGGACCATTTCAAATTCACTGGATGGTGGGGCAGATTTATCCGCCGCATATTTGTGGTCCAGTTGTGAAATACGGGTGCGGACATTATTTAGACGCTCGGTCGTTAATGGATGATTTATGCGGTTGGGATTTATTTTCGTTTCGGCAACACCCGTCATTTCAGACATCTGGGAAAACACAGTGATAAAACCATTTGGATTTAATCCCGAAGACACCATCAAATCAACCCCTAAATCATCCGCAATTCGTTCTTCGTCACGGGAAAATGATAACATAGACTGTTGCGCAACCCCAGACGAACCAGCCAAGACCCCTGCCCCAAGGGTCGGATTGCCACCGGCAACCATCAAACCAACCCCAAGTGCCTGAATCAACATAGTGCGCTTCATTTCCGCTGCAAGACGCTGGGACATTTGCGCCATATGCCCCCCCAATGTATGCCCAAGTTCGTGGGCAATTACCGCCTGAAATGCAGTGGGGGTTTTTATCTGTTGCAACAGGCCGGTATAGACATAGACGTCTTCGCCCCCCATTACAAAGGCATTAAACTGTTCATCGTTCACAATGTGAATCTTTAACCGACCATTTGGAATTTTTGCCGCCGTCGCCAAGGGATTTACCAATTTTGTTAAGACAGATTCTATTTCTGTGTCGTTGATTAAAGATGCCGCCTGGGACGACAAAGAAACAAATGCACACATTAAAAATGCAAAGAATTTACGCACCTTGGACAACCCCACAATCAAATATATATAACATTGAACGTATAAAAGAATCCGTGTCGTCAATGGTGCGGGCGGCATTTGATGCCAACTTAAACAAATCACGATGTTCACGATAGTCAACAAAGTGATAATGCAACCAACCGCTTTGACGTGTTCCTAATAATTCGCCAACACCACGCATCATTAAATCTTGTTCGGCAATGACAAATCCATCATCTGTTTCGCACAGGATATCCAAACGCTTTGCCCCATCAGGGGACAGATTGCGCCCAAACAACAAAATACAATACGATTGCGTGTCGCCACGACCAACACGACCACGCAACTGGTGCAAGGCTGCAAGTCCAAAATTTTCGGCATTTTCAATTACAATGATGGATGCACGGGGAACGTCTATGCCAACCTCGATAACGGTGGTGGCGACCAAGATATTCATATCAGAATTATCATCGGCAAATTTTGCCATAACATCATCACGTTGACGTTTATCCATCTTGCCGTGAACCAGGCCAGTGGTTGGAAAGTATTTCAGCAATGTGGCGTGACGCTGTTCGGCGGCAGTGGCGGTGGATTCATTGTCGCCATCTTCGACCAAGGGACATACCCAGAACACTTTGGCACCCGATGCAATCTGGGTTCGGATACGTTCGACCAATTCAGAAATACGGGCAGATGATATTTTGGTGGTCTTGATTGGCTTGCGCCCCGCAGGCTTTTGATTTATTATCGAAATATCCATATCGCCATATATGGTCATAGATAAGGTTCGTGGTATCGGGGTTGCAGACAATGCCAAGACATCAGGATTGGCCCCCTTGTCACGCAGGGCCTGACGCTGGGCAACACCAAAACGATGCTGTTCGTCGATTATAACAAGCCCCAGATCCTTGTAGTCAACGTCATTTGAAAATAATGCGTGCGTTCCTACAACTATCTTGGTTCGCCCAGAACGCAATGATGTTAACTTTTCACGGCGGGCAACGCCCTTGTCTCGACCCGTTAAGACATCGCACACAATCCCCATACTGTCGCACATAGGTTTAATTTTTACATAATGCTGTTGCGCTAATGTGTCGGTTGGGGCCAACAGTGCAGTTTGCGCACCAGTTTCTGCCATTTTGGTCGCCGCCGCCAGGGCAACAATTGTTTTACCACTGCCGACGTCACCCTGGACCAAGCGCATCATTGGGGTTGCGGATGATAAATCGGTAAAAATCTCGTCACAGGTGCGACGTTGCGCATCTGTCATTTCAAACGGCAATAATGACCAAAAACGTTCCATTAACGAATACTTTTTTGGACGTGGAACACGACGATTTTGAACATCGCTGCGCTTGCGCCGACTGATTGCAATCGCCGACTGATGCGCAAACAATTCGTAATATGCCAATTTTGCCACGTTGGTATTATTAGGCGCCAAATCATCATCTGATTTAGGATAGTGAATATGCGTCAAGGCATCGAAAAATTCAACAATGCGTTCGTCAGACTCGCTACGTAGTTTGTCCGGCAAAAGCGCAAAAATCTGATCACGGATATTTGAAAATATCTTTTGTGTAAGGCCTTCGCTGGACGGATAAATCGCCTGGGCAGATGGGATTTTTGACGCATTGTGTAATTCTTCGATAAAATCAGGATGATTTATTGTCGGACGTGTCGTGCGTTCTAGTTTTCCCGATATAATGCGCCACGTGCCAACAGGCATCTTGGTCAACCAATAATCAAGGAACTTGCTATGAAAAAACTGAATAATAACGGTATTATTCATTTTGTCAGAACATATAATTTGGGTCGGACGGCGACGCCCACGACCAAATGCGCTACCACGCTTGTGCGATTTAATCAACAAAGGAACAGTTATCGTGTCGCCAGGCGTCGCATCAAGTATATTCTCGGTTATCCCACGGGCCCGAACATATGACGGATGATGTAACAGAAAATCCAAGACACGACGTCCACCCAGCAATTCATCCAGGCGGGCCGCCAACATTGGACCAACACCCTTGATAAATTGCAAATCTGTATTCAAAAATTCATATAAGTCGTGATTCATCACTATAAAATTTAGTGAATTTTATGCAAATATTCAATAACAAAAAAATCCCCACAACGTGGGGATAAAATTAACTGACCAATTTCTGCCAAAAAGTTTTCTTTTTAGGCTGTTTTTTGCGTTTGCGCCGTTGGGCAGATACAGTTGTGCGTTTTGCCTCGATATGCTGGGCATTTTTCTTTTTTGCATCTGTGGATGGCGCATAGGCGGTCAACAAATCTTCGGTCTTGTTCTGTTCAGGGGCAACACGCTGAATTGAATACTGGTCAATATTCATCAGACTGTCGTCGCCAACAATAACAATTTCTGTTTCAAATTCGGATTCCATTTCCGCCAGTTCCGCACGTTTGTGATTCAATAAATAAACTGCAACGTCCGTCGGAACAGTCATTATGATTTTCTGGGCGGATTTCGCCAACAGTTTTTCCTGTAAATGACGGAACAAGATAATCGCCGCAGTTTGAATAGACGGAACAACACCCGCCCCCATACAGTGCGGACAGGCAACATATGAAGATTCCATAAAACTGCTGCGCAGACGCTGACGTGATAACATCAAAACACCAAAGTTGTTAATCTTGGCAACCTGGGTGCGGGCACGATCACGTTTCATAACCTCACGCATTTTTAGTTCCAGTTTACGGTTATTCTTTTCTTCTTCCATATCGATAAAGTCAACTGCAACAATCCCCGCCAGGTCACGCAAACGCAATTGCAAGGCAATTTCTTCGGCGGCCTCTAAATTAGTGTTCAGGGCGGTTTGTTCGATATCTTTTTCCTTAATCGCACGTGACGAATTGACGTCAATTGTCACCATTGCTTCGGTCTGGTTGATAACCAATGAACCACCCGACGGCAGGGTCACGTATGGACCGTGCAGGCCTTCTAGTTGTTTTTCAACACCGGCCTTGACCATAAGTGGAACAGCAGTGTCCTTGTAATGCACCAATTGTTTGCGTGGCGCACGACCATACATCTGTTGAAAATACTGTTTGGCGGCATCATAGGCTTCTTCGCCCTGAATAACCAAGACGTCTTCTTTGTCGCTTAGGAAGTCACGAACAACACGACGCAACAAGGAATCTTCGGTGTGGATTGTGACAGGCGCAATCGACGCCAATGTCGTCTTGCGGATTTCATTCCACAGATTCACCAAATATTCATAGTCTGATGCGATGTCGGCCGGTGTGGCACCCATCGCCGCAGTGCGCAATACAACCGTCATACCCTTGGGGATTTTAAGACCGTGTAATACCTCACGCAGACGGGCACGTTCGGATTTATCAGAAATCTTTTTAGAAATCCCATAACTGTTGCGCTTTCTGGAATTTGGCATCAGAACCGCAAAACGGCCCGCTAATGACAAATATGTTGTCATAGACGCACCCTTTTGACCACGTTCTTCTTTGACACCCTGGACCAGCAAAATCTGCTTTGGCTTGATTACATCTTGGATTTTGAATTCACGGGCCCGTTTGACAAATTCCTTGTTGTCTTCGCCGGCACTGTGATCATCGTATTCGGCGACTTCGTCTTCTTCATCATTTGGGTCGTCATCGTCGTCAACGATGTTGGCGTGCGCCAATTCTAATAATTTCTTTTTCTGTTCAGGGGTCACCTGGTAGTAGTCTGGATGAATTTCGGAAAATGGTAAAAATCCGTTCTTGCCAGATCCATAATCAACAAATGCCGCCTGTAAAGATGGTTCGACACGAATAACCTTGGCCAGATAAATATTTCCCTTTATCTGGGGTTTGGTGGTTGTTTCGACGTCAAAATTAGAAACACGATTGGTGGTTGTGTCAACCACTACAACACGTGTTTCTTCGGGGTGGACAGCGTCCACGTATATCTTTTTTGACATTTAATAATCCTTTTGTTTTGGTGGCGTATGAAATGGCAATAATCCGTCCCCGTGGGGCGTCCAAGCCCATGCCAAGGGATTGCGCCACGATAACCATCAGCGCACTGCAAATTATCGAAAATAGTGACAATATAAACACTTACTTAATACCCCAATGTCATACACTGAGGGCTATTCTAGCACGTCAATATATAAGTCGCAAGGTATTTATTTTCGGATTTTTATTTCGGATTTTATCCGGCTGATTTTGGCAGGAATTTTCTCTTTGGCTTCGGCTAACCAACGTTTCATACGAGAACGCAACCAACGTTCGTAAATAAAGAACAAACTGCCCATACCAATCAGTGGAAAAACATAGTAAATTATGCGAAACGCCAGCAATGCACCAAATATGTTTGCCTTGTCCACGGTGTCTGGCAACGCCAATAAAAACACACTTTCAAAAACACCAATGCCGCCGGGAACCTGGCTAAATACGCCCGTCGATTGCGCAATCGCAAACAGACCAATAAACACAATAAACGGAATATTAACAAATGGTGTCAGACAGAAATACAAAACCAAACCGGCTAAAACACTGTCAGTTATGCCCAGAATCGTCTGGGAAACGGCCATTTGGGTTGATGGAATTTGAAATTTTATTTCGCCAATCTTGATGCTTTTCTTGTGAAAGAATATGGTCGTTGCAAAATATGCCAGCAAGGTCGATAAACAGAATATAAACAGCGCATTTATACCAACACTGGCCCCAACAGACCCCTGAAATAATTTGTGGGGGACCAAAAAATAACTGATAATGACAATTGCAGACGCCCCCAGAAAATACGTAAATCCTGATATAGTCAGCATCTTGACAATGTCGCCACCACGTATGCGCCAACGGGTATAAAGACGATAACGGATTGCACCACCACTGACCACGGCGTGACCAGCATTATTACTGATGGCAAAACCCAACATTCCTGCCAACATCCATTTCCACCACGTCACCCGGCCACCAACATAATGCAACGCCAGATAGTCATACAACGATAATGCCAAATATCCCAACATACACGCAACACACGCCGCAACCAGATTTATAAGCGGGATATCAAGAATCGAATGCGCAATATCTGATAGACTGTAATCACGCAGTTGCCACCACAGCATACCGGCGGCCAAAACAAAGAAAAATATACCTGAATAACTGATAACTTTTTTTATCAGGCGTTTTGCCTTAACTGACATATAAATCCTTTTTCAAAGGTCTAGGTTAACAATATTAGCCATAAAAAGCAAACCCAAAAAATCCCCGACATATGTCGGGGTTATGATTTAATCCAGATTCTTTAATAAAATGTCTTTCATTTCGTTTGGTATCATCCCAGTGGTTGAATATCCACAATCTACGTGATGAATTTCACCAGTCACACCCGACGACAGGTCACTGAACAGATACATCACAGCACCCGACACATCATCAAGTGTCATATTGCGACGCAACGGCGTTGTTTCTGCGTTCAGGCGCAACATAGCCTTGAAACCACCAACACCACTGGATGCCAGGGTCATAATTGGACCAGCACTGATTGCGTTGATACGAATACCATCACGCCCCAGGTCAGACGCCAAATAGCGAACACTGCTGTCCAGGGCCGATTTTGCCACACCCATAACATTATAATTTGGCACGGATTTTTCCCCACCATAGTATGTCAGGGTCACAATACTGCCCCCGTTGGACATTAAACGTGATGCACGACGTGTAATATCAACCAATGAATACACAGAAATATCCATTGTGTTCTTGAAATTATCACGTGTTGTATCGGCATAGCGACCGGTTAATTCGTTCTTGTCTGAAAATGCAATAGCGTGCAAAACACAGTCCAAATGCCCCCATTCACGTTCAATATTAGCAAACAAAGCATCCATTTGTTCGTCGTTTTGGACATTACATTCCTGGACAAATTTAGCCCCAATAGATTCCGCCAATGGACGAACACGCTTTTCCAGCGCAGGCATCGCATACGACATTGCAATTTCAGCCCCCATTTCAGATGCCCGCTTGGCAATTGCCCACGCCATAGACCAATCGTTGGCAACGCCTGTGATTAAAATCTTTTTACCCTGTAATAACATAAAACAATCCTTTTGTTATTCTGTATTGGACAGATAAAATATAGCACCCTGCCCCCATTTCTGCAACAGATAAAAAATCCAGTCCTGTGCAATTTGTTGAAATTGTTCGGTGTTCTCCGGGCCCGGAACGGTATGCATCATAGGCGACGATACGGGGGGCGACTAGCGTATATTTTGGTTTTTGTCATTATACACAGACAAGATTTTGTCTGTATTGTTTTTAATCGTGTTGTAAAAATCTTCAAAATTTGCGCCGTTGCCAATTTTCATCCACCCATTTGGGTATTTTTCAAATTGTCTGGTGGTTGTATTGTATGAAATAAACGTCCCATACATAAAATATGCGTGCCACGGAACCCAGCCATCGTCGTCGTGATAATCGTGCAAAAGTGGATGGGCCCGGAATAACGTTTCGTAGTCATAATCAGATATCGCATACATAATAAACGCAAGTTTGCGACCGTCAAAATTTGGGTGCGATTCTAATAGATTCCTTATATTGGACAAATCTTCGCTGGCTAAATAATCATACCTTGTATTGTAAAAGTGATACCCCGCCCATAAATTAGATTTTGCACCGGTTATTTCTTCTGCGGCTTGCGTGGTCAGGGACGATATATCAACGCCTTTGTTTGGGGCGGTGCCGGTGGTTGGCGTTTGCTTATCTGTCTGGGTTGCCTTGGCGATGAGAGCATTTTGCGCAGGCGTCTTTTTAGTTTTAGGTTCTGGTGGCAGATAGTTCCAACGAAACCTTTGTTGCCGCCAGCAATCAAATTGTTTCATAACATCATACATCAGGTGCGCATTATCGATATGCGTTGTCACCATAAATGAATAAAAATCACGAAAATCGTTGTGGCATACCTTAGGGCTGTATTTAATATTTGATATTTCCAGGACTTCGAATAGATAATCAGGGCATTTTTTTCGAAATTCTTGGTATGTTGCCGGATTCATATAAACGTGTATAAAACGATTTTTCTTTTTTTGCATATCAAGCCCTCTTTTATCTTGTCTTATAGTGGTCGCAGTATTTGACGATTTTCTGTGCCAGTTCGTTTATCCGTTTCTTTGCACATTCAATGTCATAAAAAGAAAAAACATAATACTTTTGAGTTGCATCAAATATTTCGCCGTTTTTACCCTTGTACCGCTTGATTGGCTGACCGTCTATGGTTGGACAACACAGTGTTTCAGTTCCCTTGCTTACGGACAATGCTGTAAAGTAATGAAAGCCAAGTTTACAATGTTTATCACAGCCATCACAACTTGTTCCATCGGATACATTATGCAAATTTATTTCTTTTTCCTGTGTAAATGACATTTTGATTTTCCTTTATCGTGTCTTGTAATGGTCGCACAGTTTGGTAAGTTCACGGGCCATTTCATCCGGACTTAGTGGCGTCGTGCGCAAAGAATTTGTTGTCGGTATGGTTGTCACATATTCTGTTTTTTCGGCTTTATTTGATTTTTCTGGGGCGAAACACTTGTAAATAACATACCCCATCCCCCCAATAACTGCTGACGCAAGCAAAGTCACAGACACAGCAAACAAAGCCCGGACAACAGGACCTACATCAACTTCATACTCGTCATAAGCATCGTATTTTTGACGTTCTTCATTCATTTTTTTTGCCGCCCAAAATGCAGGCCATGGATTCGGTACAGCCATTTTGATTTTCCTTTATCGTGTCTTGTAATGGTCGCACAGACGGGTCAGCTCTTGTCCGAACTGCAGTATCCTAATTCGTGCTATTGTGGGTGACTTAAATTCGTGTTCATACAGACCCGTGAATGGATATTGTACGCCAGCTTCAGACTTGAAATACAATACACGTTCCCCACAAATCGTTGGATAAATAGCATCGCAAACGATGACGGTTCCTATTTCGCAACGCTTATCACAACCACCACATTTGGTCGTTTTTTGCTTGGGCGTAATGTGCGGAAATACTATTTTCTGGTTTTTGAAATTCTCGCCAATGTTCAGACCTTTTTCCTGTGTAAAAGACATTTGGTTTCCTTTATCTTTGTTTTTCATGTAATGTCTGCTTAATGTGTGACAACATATATTTAATTTCTGACTGATTATTCAGTATTTCCAGTTCTGTTTTGCTGGGGCGCAGAATTTCATATTGCCGGCATACCGCATCGTCTGGGGCATCGCAAATACAAGTTGAACCACGCTTGTGTTTGCAGTCTTCGCCTGCAAAATAGTTTCTGCAAATTTTAACTTTTTTATTCCAAAATGCCATTTTGATTTTCCTTTATCGTGTTTTGTAATGGTCGCAGAATTTTACAATTTTATGTGCCAGTTCAATTGCCTGTTGTTTCGCAGACTTTTTAACGCCATCTTCATATGGTGCCTCTCTGGTCGCATCAATTATCTGACCGTTTGGCCCCTTGTACTGCTTAATTGGTTGGCCGTCTATGGTTGGACAAAACCATTCTTCCAGTCTTTTCGTATGACGATAGAAATAATCAATACCAAATTCACAACGCTTGTCACAGCCATCGCAAATTTTTCCATCTGGCCCAGTATGCAAATTGGTTTCTTGTTCCTGTGTAAATGACATTTTCATTACCCTTTATACTTTAATTCTGTTATGAACTTAGCACAAATATTCTATTTTTCAATATTTTCATAATCCCCGGCCGGTAGGACCGGCGGGACATAATATTGGGTTGGGCGGCCGGGGTCGGGCGACCGTGGTGTCCCCCGGCGGGATTTTTGGGTGCTTTTTTTAGGGGGATGGGAACATCTTTGTTTTTTGGGATGTTTTTGGGTTTGGCATTTTTTTAGGTCGGGTGCTTCGGGTGCCACACAGCCGCCACAGCGCCACCCGACAAAAACGCTTTATTTTTTGGCAAACTTTCAACTTCTGGTTGATGACCACACGCACTTACACGTATTCACAGACACCCCACCCCAGCACAACGGAAACCCGTCCATCGT
>JAFURS010000031.1 GCA_017471805.1 Alphaproteobacteria bacterium | reverse complement strand
TTATGTCTAAAATATGTAAAACAATCTGCGTAAAGTCGCAAAATCGCATAAATTCGGGCAAATAACACAAAATAAAAGATCCCGGAACACCGGGAAATTCTGGTAGCAGCGGAGGGATTCGGACCCCCGACCAAAGGATTATGATTCCTCTGCTCTACCACTGAGCTACGCTGCCAAACGCCACGCATTATAACAGCTTTTTTTTCAAATGCAAGAAAAACAAACAATACGACTTTGTTCTTATTTACAATCATTATTTTTTTTAATAATCTGCGGTTGCAGACCACCCTATTTTATGGTATCATACGCCCTATGAAAAAAATCTTATATGTTTTGATAATCTTAACCGCCACGACGAACGTTCGTGCCGATACTAACCCGTTTTTCAGCGGATACGACAACCAGATTGCATTTAATTTTGGCTATGGTGTCAACAGTGGTTTTTTACTGCCACCGCCAACCCAATTTGTTCCATTTATTATGATGCAACTGCAATACTCTCAGCCTACGACTTTCTTTCGTCTGCCGGCACGAAAATCGCTAAACATAATCCAGACACTTGGTCACGGCAAGAAATACGGTTGGCACTGGGATAAATACACAATTCCAATTGCAATGTTAAGCGAAGATGTCATTTTCGCCCACGGCAAAAATTGGTATTCCTTTGCAGGTCTTGGCGTTGGTATGCAGGCCCAACAAAACGAACGCATTGGGTCAAAACTATTGTTCGGATTTAAACTGGGGGCGGGCTATAAAATTTCCGATTGTGTTGGTGCAGAACTTTTTGTGCAACACTTTTCAAATGGCAACACCGCACCTGAAAACAATTCATATGCATTTTATGGTCTGGGCCTGACATACAGTTTCTAGTAAAGAAAATCGAAAAACACACGCCCATCGGGCGTGTGTTTTATAATTATCAAATCTACACCATTAGCCCAAAAAATAAAAAATCCCCTACGAAACGCAGGGGAAAGATTAAATCACAATCTGCGATTATTCGGCATCATTTTTCGACGCCTTCTTTGTTGTCTTTTTTTCTGTTGCATCATCTTCTGACGCTTCAACAGCTTTTTCTGATGCAACCGGTGCAACTGCTTTTTTAGCATTTACATCACGATCAACCAATTCAATAATTGCCATTGGTGCCGCATCACCATAACGGAAACCAGCCTTCAAAACACGTGTATAGCCACCTGGACGTTTTGCATAACGTGGCCCCAATACTTCGAACAACTTCTTAACAGTTGCCGCTGACGCATTACCCAATTCAGCCGCTGTCAAACGACGATTTGCAACAGAATCAACCTTTGCACGAGTAATCAGTTTTTCAACGACACTACGTAAATCTTTTGCCTTTGGCAAAGTTGTTTTAATCTGTTCTTTTTCAATTAAATTTTTCGCCAAACCGATAAACAAAGCCTTGCGTGCATTTGTGTCACGATTAAAAGTGCGACCTGCTTTCATATGTCTCATCAGATTACTCCTTTGTGTTTCTGCCCTGTTCCAAAATCAGAACGGGATTTGCCCGAGACGCCCACAACCTGACCCCATTGCCAGAACTGTGGAATTAAACTTTACCTTGAATAATCACTACGACCCGCATCAGGCCCAAACAAAATCATACGCAACAATTGCGCAATAACGTTATTGCCCTGCAAAAAAGTTTTCTTAGTATCTTTTTTAGTCGTTTTTGTCATATTCGGCATATATTTATATCATTTTTCCCACAAAAAGCAAGAAAAATCATACCCCAATTCCCCTTGCAGTGCAAGAGATTTGTTTATGTGCGACGAATATTGACGTTTCACAGTTCCGACGTGTATTAAACATACACAAGGAATCTGTGAACGCCAACAGGCGTCCACAGAAATAAATTTATTTGTAGGGATCTTCGTATTTCTTGGCCAACTCCGCAATATTTTCTGGTGGCCAACCTGGAACTTCCATCCCCAACCCAAGTCCCATTGCTTCTAACTGAACTTTGATTTCATTCAAAGACTTGCGGCCAAAGTTTGGTGTTTTCAACATATCTGCTTCTGTTTTCTGCACCAATTCGCCCAACCAGTTAATTTTGTCATTTTTCAAACAATTGTTTGCACGAACAGACAATTCCAGTTCATCAACGTGCTTTAACAATTTTGGATCAAATGGCAATGCATCTTTTGCTTTTTCATCTTCGACCGGTGCGCTTATCTGTGCAGGGTCTTCAAAGTTAATAAAGACAACCAATTGGTCTGTCAAGATACGTGCTGCAAATGCGATTGCATCTTCTGGTGAAACAGAACCATTTGTTTTTACAGTCAATTCTAACTTATCGAAATCAGTTGATTGTCCAACACGTGTTGGTAACACTTCACTTGACACATTCAAAATCGGCGAGAAGATTGAATCCACAGGAATCACACCCAAAGGCAAACCATCAGAATGTTGCGATGCAGGAACATATCCACGTCCAGATGCCAATGTGATTTCCATATCCAGGCTAGCCCCTTTGTCCAAAGTGCAAATTTCTGCATCTTTGTTCATAACTTCGACCCCACCTGTTGTTTCAATCATACCAGCGGTCACAACGGCTGGTCCTTTTACTTTTAAGTAAGCCTTATGCTGTCCTTCGTTCAAGGCCTTGAAATAAACGCCTTTCAGATTCAAGATAATATCTGTCACATCTTCACGGACACCTTGCAAACTTGAAAATTCGTGTTGCACACCATCGATTTGGATATAAATTGGCGCACACCCCTGCAAAGACGACAACAAAACACGACGCAATGCCGTCCCCAGTGTCATACCAAAACCTTTTTCCAATGGTTCTGCGACCAATGTTGCAATATTAGGATTATGTTCATCGACCTTGATTTCCAATTTTTTTGGCTTACTCAGGGTCATCCAGTTTTTTTCAATCATATAAATTTCCTTTTAGCTTAGTTTATCATTTTCGCCAAACGGCCACACGCAAAACACGTGTGCGTCCGTATTCTATATAAAAAAATATCTGCTGTCAATTATTTAATCCCCCAATTCCCACAACAAATCACCCATCTGGACAGTATTTTTATATATCCCCTATTTCGAACGTCCCAACAATTGTTCCAAACATTCTTGAATTAAATTATCATTATTATGCAGAACAACACTGCCCTTTTGACGTTTTTCCGCAAAGAACAACAACATAAAGAACAAGTTCTCTCGATTTCTGCGAAAATACCGCTTTACAAAATTATCCGCCCGCTTTTCCCCCGGGGCAACCGCCCCCGACGTTGTAAAAGTCTTGACGGGCTGCCCATCACAGGTCAGCATAATTTCCCCACGTGGTCCTTTCTTCATTATACCTTCATATTCAGGCGCCGTATATGGAACAGCCCTTTTTATTACGTGTGACAAACCGTCCTTTGGTGCATATATCGTCAAATTATACGACCGCCCTGAAATCTTTTTTGTAAAATTCAAAGTATCCGTCTGCGAAAAACCTGTATTAGCATCTGTAATAAGCGCAAAGGCCATATCATAAACTTCATCGATTGTATTTTGCTTATTCATTTTCAATCTCTCTTTATATTTATTATCTGTGACACACCAGTTTAATTTAGCATTTCAGGCTTGTCAACACATCAACTGGCAATGGTTCCTAGTGCGTTTTCCACCAAAATATAAATAATTACATCACAGGGGGGAAACACATATGACACATATAAAAATACTAAGCGCACTGATCGCCTGTCTGGCCGTGGTCACAACGGCCGATGCCTGCACTGGCATAACACTAAAATCAGGTGACGGCGCCACAGTTGTTGCCCGCACCATAGACTGGTCCGGGACAGAAATGGATAATATTTATACTGTTGTTCCACGTGGCCACGCCCAACAATCATTATTACCTGACGGTTCAATGAACGGCCTGCCGTTTATATCACTGTATGGGTATGTTGGTATGGCGGTCGAACAACCTGAATTTGTTGTTGACGGCACGAACGAGGCCGGCCTATCTGCCGCCCTATTCTATTTTCCGAACTATGGCGAATACAAGCCCTATAACGAAGCCGACAAAGACATTTCTTTGGCCGACTTTCAGGTGGTATCGTGGATTCTTTCACGATTTTCCACAATTGACCAGGTCAAAGCCGCCATCAACAATGTCCGTATTATTAACATAGACCCATCTGCATCAACCGTGCATTGGCGTATAACCGAACCATCTGGTCGCCAGGTCGTAATGGAAATCGTTGACGGTGTTCCAAACTTCTATGAAAACGAACTGGGCGTTTTAACTAATTCGCCTGGATTTAAATGGCAAACGACTAATTTGAACAACTATGTCAACCTGCACCCTGGCAGCGCTGGCCCCACAGAATTTGGTCCAATTACATTGCGTGCATTTGGCTCTGGTTCTGGGTTTTTGGGAATCCCTGGGGACTTTACCCCACCGTCCCGCTTTGTCCGTGCGGCCTTTTTCAAAACATATTCATTGGAACAGCCGACCGCATACGACACCACCCAACAGGCATTTCATATCCTGAATAACTTTGATGTTCCGCTGGGGGTTCAATTTGCAGTTGGGCGTGCACCGAACAATATGCCATCTGCCACCCAATGGACAGTTGCCACAGACCTAAAAAATATGATGATATACTATCATACTATGTATAATCGAACACTTCGCAGCATAGATATGAAGAACATCGACTTTGCAACTGTTCCATTTCAATATCATCCACTGGACACAGTCAAACGACAAACAATTATACCTGTTCAAATTGACTAAAAATCACCCCGCCGACTGGCGGGTATTTTTATTGAATAAAAACTTGCAAAAAACATAAAGTTATATATAATTAGACTGATTTTGCGGGTGGGCGCATTATCAATCCGATTAACCCCACAAGTCCCCCAGAGAGATTTTTAGGTGGCCTGCCACCCAAAGCCTCGGCTACGGGTGGCAAACTTTGATGAATATTTTCTTATGAAAGATTTATCCAAAGATTTATTTAATCCATTATCTGGCGAAGATTTTGTCCAGATGTTTAACACAAACTATGGTTCCCAGGAAACATTACAGGGCTATGCAACCAAAGGCACAGTAAAAGATATCCGTGGTGACTTTGCAATGGTTGACGTTGGTCTGAAATCCGAAGGCCGTGTCCCATTAAAAGAATTTGGTGCATCTGTGCCTGCGATTGGCGACATCATTGACGTTTTTGTTGAACGTTATGAATCCCGTGAAGGTACTGCTGTTCTGTCATACACCAAGGCCCGTGCTGAAAAAGCGTGGAAAGATTTGGAAAAGACAGTTGCCGAAGGTATCGACCCCGAAGGAACAATTATCGACGTTGTCCGTGGTGGTTTCACTGTTGACATCAACGGTGTATTTGCATTTATGCCATCATCCCAGGTTGACCACAAACCAATCCGTGATGCAAAATCTCTGATTGGGTTAAAGGACAAATTCCGTGTTCTGAAAATGGACGCATTGCGCACAAACGCAATTGTATCACGTCGTGCGATTCAGTCTGACACGATTGCTGCGGCCCAACGTGAAGCAATGAAGAACATTTCATTGGGGGCAGTCCTAGAAGGAACTGTTAAAAACATCACAGATTACGGTGTATTTGTTGACTTGGGCGGGATTGACGGCTTACTGCACGTCACAGACCTGTCGTGGAAGCGTGTTAACCACCCACGTGAATTGGTTCACGTTGGCGAAAAGATTCAGGTCAAGGTTATCCAATTCGACCCAGAATCACATCGTATCTCATTGGGTATGAAACAGTTAGAAGAAGATCCTTGGGAAACAGCGTCACGTGCATTCAACGTTGGTGACACAGTATCTGGCAAGGTATCATCTTTGACAGATTATGGTGCATTTATTGACCTGGGCAATAATATCGAAGGTCTGGTGCATATGTCTGAACTGTCTTGGACAAACAAGAACATCCACCCAAGCAAAGTTTTGCAAAACGGCCAGGATGTGAACGTTGTTGTTTTGGGCATTGACCAAGACAAACGTCGTATTTCATTGGGCTACAAACAACTGCAACCAAATCCTTGGAAACAGTTTGCAGAAACCCACAATGTTGGCGACGTAATCACAGGTCCAATTAAAAACACAACTGAATTTGGTTTATTTGTTGCCTTGACACCTGAATTAGACGGTATGGTTCATATCTCTGATTTGTCTTGGAACAAACTGGACGAAGAAGAATTAAAGAAATTCGTCCGTGGCCAGGAAGTGACCGCCAAGATTCTGGACATCAACCCAGAAAAAGAACGTGTCACATTGGGCATCAAACAGTTGACAGAAAGTGCTGAAAACAATGCCGCTGCGATTAAGAAAGGCGCCGTTGTATGTGGCACAGTATCTGAAATCACACCTGACGAACTGATTTTGACATTGGCGGGCGATGTGCGTGGTGTTATTCGTCGCACAGATCTGTCACGTGAAAAATCAGAACAGGATACATCAAAATACAATGTTGGCGATTCCGTCGAAGCATCTGTTGTTTCCGTTGATGACAACATTGTAAAATTGTCTATCCGTGCATTACAGGTGACGCTGGAAAAGCAAGCAGTCAAAGAATTCTCGAACGAAGCGGACAGTGGTTCTGTTTTGGGCGACATCTTGGGTGCTGCAATCGAAAACAGCAAAAAATAATTTATATTCTTTATGAATTATTTCACGGTCGTGCAACCTTGCCCGACCGTTTTTTTTATGATAGAATAAAACTATGACAGATAAAAAAGAAATCATTGTAATGATGGGTGGCCAGGGCGTTGGCAAAGGCACCTTTTCACGTATGTTGGCGCAACGCCACGACTTTAATCATATCGAAGTTGGCGCAATTCTGCGCACTGCCCCGGCGGATTCTGAAATTGCGAAAACGATTTCTGCGGGCAACCTTGTTCCTGATGATATGATGTTTGATTTGATGTCTGAAAAAATGACACCTGACCGTGACATAATTCTGGATGGATTTCCCCGCAAATTAAGTCAGGCAAAATGGCTGGTTGAAAACTATGCTGATAAATTCAACATTCACGTTATTTATCTGAATGTTCCCGAAAGTATTTTAATCGAACGCATAAACAAGCGTATCCGTGAAGGTGGCGGTCGTGCAGACGATGCCGATCCAGCGGTAATTCGCAATCGTCTGGATAACTTTCGCAAAATCACGATGCCTGCGATTGAATGGTTGCGCACTGTTCCGAACATCAAGTTTTCTGATATAAACGCCCACGGTCCTGCGGCAGAAAACTTCGCAGAAATTGTCGCCGCCCTCCGCCCATAAATCCCCCACAGTTAATGTATGCCAACTGTTCCCCTCTGGGTGGGGTGGCACACCCTGCCGGGGTGGTTATTATAATAAAACACCTTACTATAAATCTCACCGCCCCTTGGGCGGCCAGTGTCACACCCAAGGCGTGACAAGGGGGGCTAACAATACCGCATCCCAAACAAAAAACCCGCCAATTGGCGGGATGTTTATTCCACATACGAACACAATTCTGTAATATTAAACTTGCCAGTTGCATCACTACCTTGGGCCGACGATCGACACGTCGTGACCCCCTGCCCTGATGCAGACATCGCAGGCGTATGGGTATAATCATCATTATTATTGGTTGTCGGATCCGGACAATTATAACAGGCCCTACCCGCACCAACAAGGCTAATATCCACAGAACTACTAGCAAACAATCCATACCTTGCCAACCCTATAAACGTTTCTTCATAACTGCCTAGGGTGTATCTGTCACAAACAAGATTACGATCATTACTATGCGACGGTTCACACGTTCCAATCCATTCATCCGACAATGGAACCGGCACTGTATAAAAATGATAACCTGACGAACTGCTTGTCACATCTGCACTTGCACTAACATAATCCCCCGCATTATTGCAACCACTAAAATTCCACCCCAGAACTGGCACAATAAAATTATGTGGCCCACTTGAATCCGTCATACCCGATGCGTATGTATAAAAACAGTTTGCACTGCTACCCGACCCAGAACCTGAGCCTGTTCCTGCCCCTGCTGAACCATCCGCACTATACGACGAAACATATTGACACCCCAAGTATTGCCATATTCCCGTCGATGGCGAATACAAAAATTCGCTGCCCTTGGTATATAAACAATGCAACGTATTACCATAGACCGTTGTATCACAATATGCACCATATGTATCTATCCAACTCATTGCTGTTGGCGAATTATAGCAAAAACTATCCAATGGGGTATAAGAATCCGCAGGAACAATAAATCCCTCGCCCGAGATAGTGAATGTGGCGTTAGTATAACTTACATCATTCAATTTATCTGCCAGTGTTCTGAACGCCCCCGAACCATTTGGCGCATTCCATCCAACTGTCCACGTCGTTGTGG
This sequence comes from Alphaproteobacteria bacterium, assembly GCA_017471805.1. Taxonomy (GTDB): domain Bacteria; phylum Pseudomonadota; class Alphaproteobacteria; order Rs-D84; family Rs-D84; genus Enterousia. Next base: position 286 of record JAFURS010000031.1, on the reverse strand, counting down.
ACAGCACATCATAAAGAAAAACCTCATTTGTATCGTTTATACATTGGTATCCACCACCCGACCCCGTAGACCCCGATGCCCAGGCGGCACCTGGTGCAGACTTATCATCCAATAATATTGTAAATGTCGCATCATACGACATACTTAATCCAATGGCGGACAATATACATCCAAACAGTCTGATAAATGCACGTTTCATCTGAAATCCTCTCCCTTGTTCTTTGCACCGTTGTGGGAAAACGGTCCTTTGGATTAGGCACAATTTCAGATTGACAATTCCCCGATT